>NZ_MVPX01000338.1:0-24606 GCF_002043085.1 Gordonia sp. i37
CCGCCAGCCAGTTCCAGACGAACAGTGGCGGGCGGGCGCTGTCGGGAGCCACCCGCTCACCCTAGCCCAACCTCACCGCACCCGGACGCCGAACGACCCAGGGGCTCAGCCACCGAGCTGACGCGCCAACGCCGCCAACACGTCCGGGTCCTCGATGGTCGAGGGCACCGTGTAGTCCTCGTGATCGGCGATCTGGCGCATGGTCTTTCGCAGGATCTTGCCCGAGCGGGTCTTCGGCAGCGCCGGTACCACGGTGACGTCGCGGAAGGTCGCGACGGCCCCGATCTCGTTGCGCACCATGGCGACCAGCTCGGCGCGCAGGGTGTCGGGCTCGATCTCGACTCCCGACTTGAGGACCACGTACCCGCTCGGCCGCTGCCCCTTGAGGTCGTCGTGAATGCCGATGACCGCGCATTCGGCGACCGCCGGATGCGCGGCGACGACCGCCTCGATACTGCCGGTGGACATCCGGTGTCCGGCGACGTTGATGACGTCATCGGAGCGGCCGAGGACGAACACGTAGCCGTCGGCGTCGACGTATCCGGAGTCGCCGGTCAGGTAGTACCCGGGGAAGGCCTTGAGATAGGAACTGCGGTAACGCTCTTCGTCGCGCCACAATCCGGCGAGGGTTCCCGGCGGCAGCGGGAGTTCGATGACGATGTTGCCCTCGGTGCCGGGCGCGACCGCGGCGCCCTCGGCGTCGACGACGCCGACGCGGTACCCCGGTACCGGCACGGTCGGCGAGCCGGCCTTGATCGGCATGGGTTGGAGCCCACGCAGATTGGCTGCTATGGCCCAGCCGGTCTCGGTCTGCCACCAGTGGTCGACGACCGGGATCCCGAGGATCTGTCCCGCCCACTCGAAGGTGTCGGGGTCGAGGCGCTCGCCGGCGGCGAACAGGGTCTGCAGCGAGGAGACGTCGTATTGGGCGAGTAGCGCGGCATCGGGGTCGGCCTTGCGGATGGCGCGGATCGCGGTCGGTGCGGTGAACAGCGCCTTGGCACGGTGTTCGGAGATGACGCGCCAGAACGCACCGGCGTCGGGCGTGCCGACCGGCTTGCCCTCGTACATGATCGTCGTCGCGCCGATCAGCAGCGGACCGTAGACGATGTAGGAGTGGCCGACGACCCATCCGACGTCGGACGCGGTCCACCAGACGTCACCGGGGTGGATGTCGTAGATGTTGGGCATCGACCAGGCCAGCGCGACGGCATGCCCACCGTTGTCGCGGACGACGCCCTTGGGTTTCCCGGTGGTTCCCGAGGTGTAGAGGATGTAGAGCGGGTCGGTGGCCGCGACCGTCACCGGTGCCGCCGGCATGGCGTCGGCGATCTCGTCGTCCCAGTCGAGCCAGCCGTCGTGGTCGGCGGCCGAGCCGGGGACCTCGTCGCGGTTCTTGACGATCACGGTGGTCGGGGGCTTGGCGGCGAGTTCGAGCGCCTTGTGCACCATCGGCAGATATTCCACGACGCGGCCGGGTTCGAGACCGCCGGACGCGGTGACGATCGCCACCGGCTCGGCGTCGTCGATCCGGGTGGCGAGTTCGGGTGCGGCGAATCCGCCGAAGACCACCGAGTGGACGGCGCCGATACGGGCGCACGCCAACATCGCGATCGCGGCCTCGGGAATCATCGGAAGGTAGATGACGACACGGTCGCCCGCCGCGACGCCTGCCGCGCCGAGTACCCCGGCGAAACGCGACACCTCGTCGAGTAGCTCGGCATAGGTGTAGCGCCGCACCTCACCGACCATGGCCGAATCCCAGATGAGCGCCATCCGATCGCCGTGACCGGCGGCGACGTGGCGATCGAGGGAGTTGAAACAGGTGTTCAGGGTGCCGTCGGGGAACCAGCGATAGATCGGCGCGTGTGAGTCATCGAGCGCCACCGTCGGCGGCACCGACCACTCGATCTCGGCGGCGGCGGTGAGCCAGAACGACTCCCGGTCCTCGATGCTGTCGCGAAATGCCTTGTCGTAGCTGTCTGATCCGAAGCTGCGCGCGTCGCTGTTGCTGGCCACTGCCGTCCTCACGTCGATCGATGTCGCGGCAGAGAGGTCGGGTGACCCGCCACGCTGCCGATTCGAGGGTAATCAGCCTCACACGTGGGCGCGAGGGGTTGGCCACACCTGCGCCGACCGGTCGGCAGATCGCGCCGAACGGTGTGGCGAACCCACCCGTTCGGGCAGGTCAGCATGTCCGATCGGGTGGGTTCGGTGGGCATCGGGTCTCGGCGATGCAAGGTGGATCCAGGACCCGAGATCACTCCAGATAGTTCTCGACGACGTCGGCTGGACGGGCCGACGCGTCGTCGGGATTCTGCCCGGCACGCCGGCGTGCCTGACGCTGCCGCAGCAGATCCCAGCATTGATCGAGATCCACCTCGAGTGCGCGCAGTCGCGCATTTTCTTCACCCTTGCTGATATCTCCGCGCTCGAGTCGCTCACGCAACTCGTGCTCCTCCCCGATCAGCTCGGTGATGTGGTCTCGGATGGACCTGTCGGTATTCGGAAAGTCGTCGGCCATGCCCCGACACTACGCGTCGGGCACATCAGGCGTCGGAACGAGTTTCGACCCTCAGTTCGCGGCCTGGTACGCCTCGATGATCTCCGTTGCGATACGTCCGCGATCACTGATGTCGTACCCGTTGACGCGCGCCCAGTCGCGCACGGCCTTCAGATCGCGAGACGAACGTGCACTTCGGGCCGCCTTCGACCGGCGGCTACCGGCCGAGCGTGAGGCCGTCACATATTGTTCGAGATCCTGCCGGAATTGCTTGGCGTGCGCCGGCGACGTATCGAATTCATAGGCTTTGTTGTCGACACTGAAGGTGATTGTGACAGCTTCCTTCAGTTCTTTTCCATCGAGATCATCGACGAATGTAACAACGGTTCGACGTGCCATCGGATAGAGCCCCCTCGTAGTACTGCGTTGCTGAATACAAAACGAACAATAGCACCGTACGGCATTAGTGCTCCATATCCGGGCGCCGAATCGAGCGTTTTCCGGCGAGCATCAATAAATAATTGTCACATGTAAAGAAAATCGAGATTTTTCCGTCTTGGAACACCGCGACGTCGATATTCCGTGCTTATTCGGAGGTTTATGTCGTCTGATTATGCGACACGGAGAACGCCCATCTCGGTACCCGACCCGCAGCGGGCGCGGCGGCACCACGGGTCCGGCCGCCGGCCTCGCCGTGCGGGTCAGAGCCCCAGAAGCGAGGTGAGTTCGGTGGCGAGGTCGCCCAGGCGTGCCTGCGCCGTGGCCCGTGCCGCCCGCACCCCTGCGGTACGCACATCGTCGGCCGGAATGACCACCTCGAGATAGCACTTGAGCTTGGGTTCGGTACCCGACGGCCGGACGATGACGCGATCGTCGGCGGCGGTCCGGAACAGGAGGGCGTCGGTCGGCGGGAGGTCATCCCCACCACGTGCGAGATCGCGGAACTCGACGATCGCCTCCCCGACCAGTCGATCCGCCCGGGCCGACCGCAGCCTTGTCATCGTGGCCTCGATCACCGCGGGATTCTCGACGCGCACGCTGATGGCCGAGGTGCTGTGGAGCCCGTGCACATGAGCCAGGCGGTCGAGCTGGTCCTCCAGACCCGCACCGGTCGCGGCGAGATCCTCGACCAGGGTGATCATGCGAACGGCCGCGCCGATTCCGTCCTTGTCGTGCACCGCGTCGGGGTCGGTGCAGTATCCGATCGCTTCCTCGTAGCCAAATCGCAGGCCGGGGGTGCGCGCTATCCACTTGAAGCCGGTGAGGGTCTGCGCGAATCGCAGACCGTGGGCGGCGGCGATGCGGCCCAGCAGCCTGCTGGACACGATCGAGCACGCCAGGGTGTCGCCGGGCCGGGAATCGTCGGCGGCGGCCTGTTCGCCGAGCAGGGCACCGATCTCGTCGCCGGACAGCTGCCGCCAGAGTCCGTCGCGGCTCGTCGCGACCGAACAGCGGTCGGCGTCGGGATCGAGCGCGATGACGACGTCGGCGTCGACCTCCCGGGCGTGGGCGATCGCGAGATCGATGGCGCCGGGCTCCTCCGGGTTCGGGAACGCCACGGTCGGGAAGTCCGGATCCGGTAGGAACTGCGCCTGCACGGGGTGGACGTCGCCGATGCCGGCGGCCCGCAGGACCTGCATCGCCGTGGAGCCGCCGACGCCGTGCATCGCGGTCAGGACCACGCGCACCGGTGACGGCTCGGCACGCCGTCGAAGACCGGCCGTGCGGGAGAGGTAGCCGTTCACCAGCGCAGGATCGGCGTCGGTGATCCGTTCGTCGGTGCGCGGCACCTCATCGGCGGGCGGACTGTCGGCGATCCGCGACGCGATCTCGGCGTCGGCGGGCGGCACGATCTGCACACCTGCTCCGTCGGCGTCGGTCGCCCGGCCACCCAGGTACACCTTGTAGCCGTTGTCGGCGGGTGGATTGTGTGACGCGGTGATCATGATCCCGGCGTCGGCGTCGAGCGCGCGCACCGCGTACGCGGTGATCGGCGTCGGCAACTGCTCGTGCAGGGCGATGGCCCGCAGGCCGGCGCCGGAGAGCACCTGCAGCGCGGCTGTCCGGAATCGTGAAGAACCATGCCGCGCATCACAACCCACGACGACTGCGGCGTCGGGTCCGACGACGTCGAGCAGGTAGCGGGCCAGCCCCGCGGTGGCCCGGATGACGACGGCGGTGTTCATGCGGGATTCGCCGGCACCCACCGCCGCCCGCAGACCCGCGGTACCGAACTCGAGGGGACCGGCACACCGCGACCGCAACTCGGCGAGAGCCTCCGGATCGTGCGACCTCGCACCGGTGATGAGGACGCCGAGTTCGGCCCGGGTGGCCGCGTCGGGGTCGTGTGCGCACCAGTGCGCGGCGCGGGCGATCAGTTCACCGTCGGTGAGGACACCGTTGCTCACGCCAGTCATCGCATCCTCTTGCTCGTCTGTGTGAACCCGAACGTATCAAGCCGGCCCGCACTGGACTGCTCTTGACGGGTGGGGTGCAGATGCGATTCGACCCCCGATCGCTGATGCGATCGGGGGCCGAATCTCCGTGGTAGCGGGGACAGGATTTGAACCTGCGACCTCTGGGTTATGAGCCCAGCGAGCTACCGAGCTGCTCCACCCCGCGTTGGTGAACACCACGTTACAGGGTGGTTCGGCGCGGATGCAAATCGCCTCCGCCCCGATACCTGCAGGTCGGAAAAACGTGTGACCACAACCACATTCATGGACTCCACATCAGTTACCGCCACCGAGGGACTCGTATTGCGCAACTGCCTTGTTGAGCTGATCGAGCGCCTGACCGTACGCGGTGAAGTCGCCGCTGGACTGCGCTTGACGCAGCTTGTTGAGCGCATCACCGATCGCCGCGACGGCTGCATCCCGCTGCTGGTTGTTCCCCGACTGGCCCGTTTGACCGTTGCCCGTGGAGGGCTGGTTCGGTTGTGGCGTCGGCACGGTCGGTTGGTCGGCGCCGGCCTGATTGCCGCTGGGCTCGCCGTTGAGCGGTGCGGTCGCATCCTCCGGACTGATACTCACCTGAGCCAGCGCCTCGGCAACGGTGGCTGCGTAACCGACCTTCGGATTACCCGCCGCGGCGTTGTAATACATCAGCACGCGGTGCAACTTGGGGATGCCGCCGCCGTTGTTGGTCTGGGTGTACAGCGGCTGGACGTAGAGGATTCCGCCCCCGCCGACGGGAAGCGTCAGCAGGTTGCCGTAGGTCACCTTGGTGGTGCCCTCCAACTGTTTTCGGTCGCCGAGGACGGCGCCGTAGTTGTTCATGTTGTCCTGCGCCTGCTGTGGGCCGACACCGGACTGACGATCGGTGGGCAGCACCTTCATGGTGATCTGGCCATAGGAGCCGGGATCCGACGAGACCGTCATGTAAGAGGCGAGGTTGCGCTCGCGGAAACCGGTGAACACCGTCGTCAGCTGGAATTGGGAGTCCGAACCGGTGCCGCCGCGCGGATTGCGCGCGGTGAAGTAGTAGGGCGGTTGGTTCAGCTGCCGGTTGGCGTTGTCCTCGTTACTCGGATCCGGGGGCACCGACCAGAAGTTGTTGTTCTGGAAGAACGCCGTCGGATCGGTCACGTGATACTTCGCGAGCAGTTCGCGCTGGATCTTGAACAGGTCCTCGGGATAGCGGACATGTGAGGCCAGGCTGGTGTTCTTGTCGAATTCCGACCGCGGTTGCACGGTTCCCGGGAACACCTTCATCCACGTCTTGAGCACCGGGTCGTTCTTGTCGAACTGGTACAGGGTGACCTTGCCGGTGTAGGCGTCGACGGTGGCCTTCACCGAGTTGCGCACGTAGGACACCTGCGTGTTCGCCTGGCTGCGCTGAGCCTGGTTGTTGATCAGTTCTTGCGCATCGGTCGTCGCGTCCTGCAACGACGTCTGCTGCGAATACGGATAGTTGTCGAGGGTGGTGTACCCGTCGACGATCCACTTGATCGAACCGTCGGCCATCACCGCGGGATAGGCCTTGGAATCGACGGTCAGCCACGGCGCGACCTGCTTGACGCGGTCGCGCGGGTCACGGTTGTAGAGAATCCGCGAGTTGCTGTTGATGGCGTCGGAGAGCAGGAAGTTGCGTTCGGTGTACTTGACCGCGTACATCGCCCGCACGAACCAATTACTCAGCGAGACACCGGAATCGGCGGTGTAGGTGTAGGTCTTGTTGTCCTCGTCGTACTCCCGCGCGCCACCGGAGGTGCCGACGATCGCGTAATCGGGCGAGACGTTGGAGATCAGCTCGCCGAAGTAGATCCGCGGCTGGCTCACCTTGATCGGCGCGGTCGCCGCATAGTTGGGATCGCGGATGGTCTGCAGGTCGCTGACATAGAACACGGGAAGTCCCCCGCGGTCACTGCCCGACGTCGCGTCACCGGAGGCCTCGTCGACCTGATTGGCCGGTGCGGCGACGAAGCCGTTGCCGTGGGTGTAGACGGTGTGCTTGTTCAGCCAGTTCTGCTGCTGGTCACCGTATTTCGTCGGGTCGAGTTCGCGGACGGCGACGATGAAGTCACGTTCTTGACCGTCGACCTTGTACCGGTCGATGGCCAGCTGGGAGGGGAAGCCGTAGAAGTTCTTGAGGAACTGACGCTGGTTGAACGTGGGGGCGATGACATTGGGGTCGAGGATGCGGATGTTCGACAGGGTTGCCTCGTCGGCGTTGACCGCCTCGGCACTCGGCGCAGTCGCGCCCCAATCGTTCTGGTAGTCCACGTTCTTGCCGGCGACGATGCCGTACGCCTGTGTCGTCGCCGCGATGTTGCGACTGATGTACTCGGCTTCCTTCTGCGCCGCATTCGGCTTGACCGAGAACTGCTCCATCGTCAGCGGCCATCCGACACCCATGACCAACGCCGCGAGCAACATCAGCGCCGTGGCGATCGCGGGAATACGCAGATCCTTGAGAACGACACCGGCGAAGAACGCCAGAGCACAGATGATCGCGATCGCCATGAGGATCAGCTTCGACGGGAGCACCGCGTTGATGTCGGTATAACTCGCACCGGAGAAGATCTCCTGCTTTCGATCACTGGAGAGCAGACTGTACCGATCGAACCAGTAGGCAGTTGCCTTGAGCAGCAAGAAGATCCCGGCCAGGGCCGCGAGCTGGATTCTGGCCGACCCGGTCAACGATCCGCTGCCGCCGCCGAGACGGATACCGCCGAAGACGTAGTGGGTGATCAGACTCGCCACGAACGCGATGACGACGATGACGAACAGGAAGTTCAGGACGAAGGTGATGAACGGCAGCTTGAAGGCGTAGAAGCTGATGTCGATGCCGAACTGGGGATCGGTCACCCCGAAATCGGTGCTGTGCAAGAAGGTCTGGACCGTCGCCCACGAACCCTGTGCGACGAGCCCGGAGAGCACACCGATGAGGACCGGCGGGATGATGGCGAACCAGCGAATCCGGCCCATCACCGCGGCGCGATAGCGCGCGAGCGGATCACCGGGTCCCGACGCGGGCACGAACACCGGACGCGACCGATAGGCGGACGCGATCGCGGCGAAGACGATGCCGCCGACGATCACCGCGGTGATCACGAACAGCAGGATTCGAGTCCACAGAATCGTCGAGAAAACCTCGGAGTAGCCCAGATCGGAGAACCACAACCAGTCGGTGACGAGGCCGACGATGCGCGGCCCGATCAGCAGGATGATCAGCAACGCAACCGCGATGCCGATGATGATCTTGCTCCTGCGCGACAGTGTCGGCAAACCTGCCGGCCCGCGAACGCCCACCTGACCCACTCTCCAAAGTTCTCAATCCGGACATGCGCCCGGCGACCGTCTGTGCCGTCCCTCCGGCGTGGCCACCCACTGTACTGGGCGGCGCGAGGTTCGGGCAGCGGGGCGATCCCGGCGCCGCAGTGTGGGTACTCGGGCGGTGCGGGCGCCGCGGTCGACGACCGTCCGGGCATGATGGACGCGATGTCCGACACGACCCGCTACTCCCCCGACGACCTCGGCCGTTCGCTACGCGAAGCGCTCGACTTCCTCGTGCCGAACGGACCCGATCACCTGCCCGCGGTCTTCGCGCTGGTTCCGACGCCGGTGCTGGCCCGGATGCACCCCGAACTCGTCGACCCCGACGACGACTCGGCGTTGAGTCTGCTCGCCGAGGAGCCGATTGCCCCGCGCGCAGACGACGATGGCGACACCGACGACGATGGCGACACCGACGACGTCGAACCGTACGCCGCGCTCGAGGAATTCCTCGCGACCACGTCGTGGCCGGAACCGGTGGTGGGGGCGGCGGTCGTCCTCGACATCGTCGTACTGCCGCCCCAGGCCGGTCTCGATCTACCCGAGGCCGCCGGCGGCGCCGAACCGGATGCGCCCAACTTGCGCTCGGCGGCCCGTGATCATCCCGACGCGCGGGCGGCCCGGCTGGCTGTCGGCGCGTTGCGCGGTGGTACCCGTCTGGCCCTGCTCGAGCTGGTACCCGACGATCCCGACGAGGCGCGCGAGCTGCGGACCCATCCCGATATGGCGGCCGATCTGCAGCAGGCGTTGGCCGCGGCTCTCGACGGCTGACGCCCCCGGGGGGTCGCTCCCGGCGTCAGCAGTGCGGCACCGGCTTACCCGCGGCGAGGGCGTCGAGCGAGTCGACCGCGGAATCCAGCGACTCGACCTTGACCAGTTTCAGTCCGTCGGGGGCGTCACCGGCGGCCTCGGCGCAGTTCTGGTCGGGGACGAGAAAGACCGTTGCCCCGGCATCGCGTGCGGCGCGGGTCTTGTGGGTGATGCCGCCGATCGGACCGACGTCGCCGTCGTCGGCGATGGTGCCGGTCCCGGCGATGAACTTGCCGTGGGTGAGTTGTCCGCTGCCGAGACGATCGATCACCGCGAGGGTCAGCATCAAGCCGGCCGATGGGCCGCCGATGTCCCCGACGTTGAAGGTGATCTTGAGGTTCGGGTCGGCGTTGCGTACCTCCGGGGTGACGCCGATGTAGGCCACGTTCTGCTCGCCGGGACGCGCAGCGGCCTTGACGGTGACCGTCTGGGTGGCCCCGCCGCGTCGGATCTCGAAGGCGATCTCATCGCCCGGCTTGTGCGCGCGCACCGCCTTCTGCAGGTCTTCGGTGGTCGCGACCTCGGTGCCGCCGACCTTCACGATCGCGTCGCCGGACCGGAGCACCGACGAGGCCGGCCCGTCCGGGGCGACGAGTGCCGCCACGAGCTCGGTGGGCCGATCGAGGTATCGCAACGCGGCCGCCTGGGCGGTGCTCTCCGAGTTGCTCATGTCCTCGACGTTCTGCTGATTGGTCTGCTCGGTGGTCTGGTTCGGTGGGAACACGGTCTCGCGCGGCTGTACCGAATACGTTCCCGACAGCCACATCCCGATCGTCTGGAACAGCGACAGCCCGTCGGTCACCGACACCGTCGTCAGGTTCAGGTTGCCGTCGGTGTGCTGCGTCGGCACTCCGCTGATGTCGACGACGGGCACCTCGCGGTTGTCGAGTTGGATGGTGCCCAGGGTGTTGACCGTGGGCCCGGGCCCGAGCGCGACGAACGGCACCTGAACGGTCGTTCCCACGACGACGAGTGCCAGCAGGATCAGCACGGTCACGGCCACGGTGACGATGCGACGCGAGGTAGGCCCCTTCATTCCGACCACCCTAGGACATGGGTCCGATCCAGCCGCCGCACAGACCGATGCGGCGGACGGTCGAGGGCCGGTCGAGGGCCGGGTGCCGCCGTCGACGTCGACAACGCGCAGCCGACCTGCGCGAACTACGCTCAAGGCGAAATCATCGAGGGGGTCGCGACGACGCGCTGGCGGTACCGTGAAGGCATGAGTGATTTGCCCTTCGGTTTCTCGTCCTCCGGTGACGACAGCGGCAAGGACGACCGCCGCAAGGACGACGGTCCGACCGGCAACGACGGCCCCGGTGGCGCCCAGAACCCGTTCGGTGCCCAGAACCCGTTCGGGTTCGCCCTCGGCGGCGAGGGATTCGACCCGTCCGCCGGTCTCGACCCGTCGGCGCTGGGCCAGATGTTCAGCCAGCTCGGCAGCATGCTGAGCGGGATGGGGTCGTCGATGACCGGTCCGTCGGCCGGCGGTCCGGTCAACTACCAGCTCGCCGCCAACCTCGCGCGTCAGCAGATTGGCAACTTCACGCCCGTCCTCGACAAGGAGACCTCGGCGGTCGCCGATGCGGTCCGCCTGGCCGAGGTGTGGCTCGACGACGTCACCACGCTGCCGGCCGGCATCAGCAAGCCGGTCGCATGGACGCCGGTGCAGTGGCTCGACGAGACCATGCCGACCTGGAAAGGCCTGTGCAATCCCGTTGCCGCGCAGCTGGCCAAGACGTGGGAGCAGAATCTGCCCGCCGAGGCCGCGCAGTTCGCCGGACCGATGATGGGCATGATGACCCAGATGAGCGGCATGGCCTTCGGCACACAGCTCGGTCAGGGTCTGGGGCAGTTGGCCAAGGAGGTGTTGACCTCCACCGACATCGGATTGCCCCTGGCACCCGAAGGTGTCGGTGTGCTGTTGCCCGAGGCGATCGCGACCTTCGCCGACGGCCTCGATCTCCCGGCCCAGGAGATCATCGTGTTCCTCGCCGCGCGCGAGGCCGCGCACATGCGGCTGTTCACCCACGTGCCGTGGCTACGCCAGCGCCTATTGGCCACCGTGGAGGAGTACGCGCGGGGAATCAGCATCGACTTCTCCGGCATCACCGACGCGACCGCGGGGATCGATCCCACCGAGTTGTTCTCCGATCCGTCCAAACTCGAGGAACTGATCAGCTCCTCGACGTCGTTCGAACCGACCACCACCCCCGAACAGAAGGCCGCACTCGAACGCCTCGAAACACTGCTCGCCCTCATCGAGGGTTGGGTGGAAAACGTTGTCACCCAAGCACTCTCCGATCGCATCCCCAGTACCGCCGCGTTGACCGAGACGATGCGCCGCAGGCGGGCCAGCGGTGGTCCGGCCGAGCAGACCTTCGCCACCCTCGTCGGCCTCGAACTGCGCCCCCGTAAGTTGCGCGAGGCAGCCGCATTGTGGCGATCGCTGCTCGAGGCGTCCGACGTGGCCACCCGCGACAAGGTGTGGGAGCACCCCGACCTGCTGCCCGACGGCACCGATCTCGATGCTCCGGCGGCCTTCATCGACCGGGTGATCGGCGGCGACACCTCCGACATCGATTCGGCGATCGCCGAACTCGAGAAGTCCCTCGCCGCAGAGGCCGGGGACGAGAAAGCCAAGGACGTCAATCCCGACGACAAGTCCGAGGGCGGCGACGACAAGTCCTGACTTCACGTCGATGGTCGTGACAGCCGGGGCGGCGCCCACCGCCTGTGGATAACGCCGTGGGCGCTCGGTGCCGCCGGTGGCATGGTGATCGACATGACAGCGGCCGCCGCGACACCTGATCCCGCCACCCCCGATGCCGGGACGTCCCGGCCGGCGACCGGTTCGCGAGTACCGACGGGCATGCCGGTCCTCGCCGACGGAACTGCGGTCCTGATCCGGCCCGGCAACCGGGTACACATCGGCGCCGACCCACACACCGCGTTGGTGCTCGAACTGCCCGCACGGGTCTCCGGCCGGGCGGTGGCCGACCTGTTGGCGTCGCTGTCCGGTCCGCGCAGCCGCGGCGAGGTGTTTTCCGATCTCGTCGACACCGGGCTCACCCGATCCGAGTTCGACGCGATCCTCGACCGCCTCGTCGCCGCGGGCAAAGCACTCCGCCCACCGTCGCAGCGACGCGTCGGCGCGCTGCGCATTCGTGTGCACGGGTCCGGGCCGCTGAGCACGCTGTTGTCGGCGTCGCTGACCGACGCCGGTTACAGCGTCACACGCAGCGTCCGCCGGCCCACCCCGACCGCGCCCGGGACCGTGCAGATGTCACCGATAGCGCTGCCCAATCTGGTCGTCCTCACCGACCACGTCGTACACGAGCCGTGGATGGCCGAACGTCTGATGCGCGTGGGCACCCCGCACCTGCAGGTCCGGTTGCGCGACGGGACCGGCCTGCTCGGTCCGCTGGTGCTGCCCGGCCTGTCGAGCTGCCTGAACTGCGCCGACCGTCACCGCGCCGACCGCGATCCGGCGTGGCCGTTGCTCGCGGCGCAACTCGCCGGGACGAGCGGGCACGCCTCGGCGTCGATCGCCCGTGCCACTGCCGCACTCGCCCACGAGCAGGTCGATCATCTCGCTGCAGCCCTCGCGTCGAGCCCCGACGCCGAGGGCACTGCCGCGCCGCCCGATCCCCCGCACCTGGTGAACCGGATCCTGCAACTGCACCCGGCGCCGCTGCGCATCGAGAGCACCACCTGGCTACCGCATCCGCTGTGCGGTTGCCACGAGATCGCCACGCTGACGTGAGGCGCGGCCCGGGCAACACCTCGCCGGTCCTCTATCCTGAGGAGGGGAAAGGAAGCTATGACCGACATCACGCGGGGGCAAGGTCGCCGTAACGCCAAACTCGTCTCGCTGCCCATCGGTATGGCCGGGCGCGCCGCTGCCGGGTTCGGCAAACGGATGGCCGGCCGGGACAAGGACGAGGTCAACCAGGAGCTGCTGGAGAAGTCCGCCGAGCAACTGTTCGCGGTTCTCGGGGAGCTCAAGGGTGGGGCCATGAAGGTCGGCCAGGCCATGTCCATCATGGAGGCGGCGATCCCGGACGAGTTCGGTGAACCGTTCCGCGAGGCCCTCACCAAGTTGCAGGCCGAGGCGCCGCCGCTGTCGGCGTCGAAGGTTCATCGGGTGCTCGATCAACAGCTCGGCACCAAGTGGCGATCGCGATTCCGCGAGTTCTCCGACGAGCCCGCGGCCGCCGCCAGCATCGGTCAGGTGCATCGCGCGGTGTGGTCCGACGGGCGTGACGTGGCCGTCAAGATCCAATACCCGGGCGCCGACCACGCACTCAAGGCCGACCTGAAGACGTTGTCCCGGATGTCGGGGCTGATGCAGAAGCTCTCCCCCGGCACCGACGTGAAATCGATGATGGACGAGCTCATCGACCGCACCGAGGCCGAACTCGACTACCTCGGCGAGGCCGACAACCAGCGCGCGTTCGCCAAGGCCTTCGACGGCGACCCGGACTTCGTGGTGCCCAAGGTCGTGGCGAGCTCACCCAAGGTCATCGTCTCCGAATGGCTCAACGGCACACCACTGTCGAAGATCATCACCAACGGCGACAAGGCAACTCGCGACCGCGCCGCGGCGCTGATGTCGACCTTCGAGGTGTCCTCACCGTTCCGCGTGGGCCTGCTGCACGGCGACCCGCACCCCGGCAACTTCTTCCTCACCGACGACGGTCGGTTCGGCGCACTGGATTTCGGCGCGGTCGGCCACTACCCGAACGGGTTGCCGCCGGAGACCGGCCCGATCCTGCGTCTCGCGCGCGAGAAGGAATACGACGAACTCAAGGAACACATGGTGGCGGCGGGATTCATCCTGCGCTCCCAGGTCGACAAGGTCTCACCGACCGACCTGCAGGCGTATCTGCGTCCGTACGTGGATCCGCTGTACTCCGAGTCGTTCCATTTCACCCGAAAGTGGTTGCAGCGCGCGGCCGGTCACGCGACCGACGTACGCGGCGAGGTGTACAAGACCTCACGGCACCTCAACGTCCCCAAGCACTATGTGATGGTGTTCCGCGTGCTCGCCGGATGCGTCGGCATCGCCGCACAGCTCGACGCCGAGGCGCCATACCGGGCGATCATGGAGAAGTGGGTGCCGGGCCTGGCCTGAGACCGAAGCGGGCCGGCGTCGTCCCCAGCTCCCGGGAGAATGCGACGATGTAGGCCGACGGTGTGGCATAACCACAGGCCGCGGCCGCTCGTGTCACCGAACCGGTGTTCGTCAGGGTTTCCAGGGACGTCAGGATGCGCGCACGGCGCAGCCATAGTCCCAGCGTCAACCCGGTATCACGCCACACATGACGTTCGAGAGTGCGCACGGCAACCGACATGTCGCGTGCGAGGGTGGCCGCCGGCGTACCCGGCGATCGAAACGCGAGCACGACGAGCAAACGCCCGAGTTCCCCGGTGGGCAATGGCAACTCGAGAGATTCGACCGGTGCGGAACGCAGTTGGTCGACGAGGACGGTCACGAGGGCCGAGTGCAAGGGATCGCCCGGTTTCAGTGGCGCCTGTCGAACGACGTGTGCGAGCAGTTCACGCGCGAACGGCGACAGCGACACCACCGTGGGTCGATCGGCGGGAAACGGTTCGGCAACAGCGGCCGGGTTGCGCTGTAGGTAGACGATCCTGACTCGGACCGGCCGTGCATTGTCGATCTCCACCGGGATCCCCGCGGGTATCCAGACCGCACGCCCGACGGGCACTGTCCACCGTGCGGCCGCGGTCAGCACGGTCAGCACCCCGGCTGCCGCATGGATCATCTGATTCCATCCGGGTTCGATGGCGATCTGCGCGCGTTCGGCCGGATGAGTCACGGCGTACCCACGAACGATCGGTTCCCTCGAATCGTGTTGTCGTAATTCCGACACAATTTGTCAGAGTATCGAAAGCACGGCGAGACAGCAGGGAGAATGCTGGAACCATGGCCGCTCCGATCACTCACTTCGCACTCAACGCCGACGACGTAGCCTCGACTCGACGGTTCTACGAGTCGGTGTTCGGATGGAGGTTTGCCGCATGGGGGCCGCCGGGCTTCTACTCCATCGACACCGGCGGCGAGATTGCAGGAGCACTCCAACAGCGCCGCAGCCTCGACGGTCGCGAAATCGTCGGAGCCGAGATCACATTCTCCGTCTCCGATGTCGACGCGACAGCCTGCACCATCGAGGAATCGGGTGGGCGGGTGGTCCTGCCTCGCCACACCATCGACGGCGTCGGACACCTGATCTTTCTTGCCGATCCCGCCGGAAATGTGGTTGGCGCGATGCAATACGACCCTCGTGCGGGCAGATGAACGAGGAGCACCTCACGCTGTGCACCAGTAGCGAGTGGGCACATGCGGTACGTGAATGGATACTGCCGTGGACCCTCGAGGGCTTTGAGCTCGGTGAGCAGGTGGTAGAGATCGGACCCGGCCCCGGCGTGACCACCGAGTTGCTCATCGAGCGCGCCTCACATCTCACCGCGGTCGAGATCGATGAGTCGCTCGCCGCCGACCTGCGCCGACGTTTCGCCGATCGGACCGACATCGACATCCTCTGCGCTGACGGCGCGAATACCGGATTGACTGCAGGCCACTATGATTCGGTGATCTGCATGACGATGTTGCACCACGTCGCCTCACCAAGGGCTCAGGACGCGGTTTTCACCGAGGCACGGCGACTGTTATCACCAACCGGCGCCTTTCTCGGTTCTGACAGCCTCGACGGCCCTGAGTTCCGTGCATTGCACGAGAACGATGTGTGCGTACCCGTGGCGCCGGAGGAACTCGACACCCGCCTGCGACGTGCGGGTTTCCGGTGGGTCGAGATCGACACCAACGAGTGGTCAGTACGCTTCCGCGCGCAGCCTTGATGCACACCGACGAAACCGGCCGTCCCCGACAGACTTTCGTCGGGAACGGCCGGTTACGTTCAGGCCGCATTCTTGCGCGGGCGGCCACGGGGACGCTTGCGCGCCACCACGACACCGCGATCGAAGATCTCGCCGCCCCACACACCCCACGGTTCGGCCCGCTCGAGGGCCGCGGCCAGGCAGGCCTCCCGCAACGGGCACTCGGCGCACATCGCCTTGGCCCGCTCGAGGTCTCGGGGATCCTCGGCGAACCACAGGTCGGCGTCGGTCATCTGGCAGGGAAGGTCGGTCTGCCCGAGGGCCGGGGCGGACGTGACGCCGACCGCGTCGAAGCGATCGGCGGGCATACAGGACTCGAGAACGCAGTCGGTCGTCATTGTTGTCTCCACCTCTACTCGGATTCTTCGGATGTTCTCGACCCGAGCCGTTGGTGGAGCCCTGCCGCACATCGACGAGATGGGCGGGAGGTCAACCAAAAAAGGGCCACGGGTTCGCTTTCGCGATTCGCCCGTGGCCGCCGTTCCGACGCTGTCAGCGTCTGAATACGAGGTTCTGCACGGGGAACCGCTTGTCGGCTCGTGCTGCCGCTACCGCGGGAGCCGGAAATCCGACGGGCTGCGCCAGAGCGACGGCGCCGCCACGGTGATCGGTGGCATGGCCACATTCGTCGAGCCAGGAGCGGTCGCGACGGGCGACGGTCCGACGGGACATGGCGATGCCGTCGTCGACGACAGCGATGCCGTTGCCGATCTCCGATGCCGACGCTGCTTGCGTCGACTCGGCGGCGCCAAGAATGATTGCGTTCACTGATCCGCTCCTTTCTGGTCTCGTGTGGCCACGCGTGACAGGCGGTGCCGTGACGGCACACAGCCGTCCCCGTGCTGATGTGTTCACCAGCCTAAGGGCCGATGCATAGATCGCACAACCTATTTTTGACCTGCGGTTTTCACGATGTCGATGACGTCGGGACCGTACTTGTCGAGCTTGCTCGCGCCGATGCCCGAGATCGACACCAGCGCCTGCTCGTCGGTGGGATGCTGCTCGGCGATGGCGAGCAGGGTCTTGTCGGAGAACACCACGTAGGGCGGAACCGCGTCGTCCTTGGCGCGTTGCCTGCGCCAGTCCTTGAGCGCGACCAGCAGATCCTCGTCGAGATCGGACGGGCAGCTCTCGCATCTGCCGAGCAGCGTCGCCGTCGCATCGATCAGTTTGGACCCGCAGACCCGACAGGTGGGGCCGCGTTTGGGTTTGCGTTCGGGCGCGATCCGCGACGCCGGCGAATCGTCGGGGATCAGGCCGGACAGGAACCGTGACCGCCGGCGGGAGCGGCCACCCTCGTTGCGCGCGGCCGCCCACGACACCTGCAGGTGCTCTCGAGCACGGGTGATCCCCACGTAGAACAGCCGCCGCTCCTCCTCGACCTCGTCGGGAGAGCCCTTGATGGCCTGGCTGATCGGCAACGATCCCTCGGTCAGGCCGACCAGGAACACCGCATCCCACTCGAGTCCCTTGGCCGCATGCAACGATGACAGTGTCACGCCCTGCACGGTCGGTGGGTGCCGCGACTGCGCGCGCGTCCGCAGCTCTGCGGCGAGTTGGGGCAGCGTCAGGTCAGGGGTTTCGTGAACCATGTCCTCGGTGAGCTCGGCGAGCGCCCGCAGCGATTGCCACCGCGCCTTGGCCTGCGCCCCCGTGGGTTCGGTGTCGTCGAGGCCGAGTTCACGCAGCACCGCGGTCACCGCGGTGGTCACGTCGACGTCCTCACGCAGTCCACGTTCGGCGACGGTGTCGAGACGACGCATCGCCTGCCGCACCTCGGTACGCGTGAAGAACGCCTCGCCGCCGCGCACCTGGTACGGAATGCCCTGCTCGGTCAGCGCCTGTTCGTGATTCTCCGACTGGGCGTTGACGCGGTAGAGGATCGCGATCTCCGACGCCGGTACGCCATCGTTGATGAGCCGCTTGATCCGCTTGGCGACCGCGGCGGCCTCGGCCGGCTCGTCGGGGTAGTCGACGAAGCGGGGCGCCGGGCCGCGCGCACGCTGGCCGACGAGTTCGAGCCGGGTCCCGGCGATCCGTCCGTGCGCTGCACCGATCACCCGATTGGCCAGACTCACCACCTCGGGGGTGGACCGGTAGTCGCGGACCAGACGCACCATGGTCGCCTCCGGGAAGCGCCGGGGAAAGTCGAGCAGGTAGTCGGCCTTGGCGCCGGTGAAGGTGTAGATGGTCTGGTTGGCGTCACCGACGACCGTCAGGTCGTCGCGTTCGCCGAGCCACGCGTCGAGCAGGCCCTGCTGCACGGGCGTGACGTCCTGGTACTCGTCGACGACGAAACACCGGTATCGCGAGCGGAACTCCTCGGCCACAGCGGGATCGACGTCGATCATCTGGGTCATGTAGATGAGCAGATCGTCGAAGTCGAGCAGACGATCCCCCTCCGGCGACACCTTGGCGTCCTCGTAGGCGGCATAGACCTCGGCCACCTTCTCCGGCGCAGCGGGAGACTCGCGCATCAGCCGTGTCGCCGCGGCGACATAGCCTTCCGGCCCGATCACCGACGCCTTGGCCCACTCGATCTCCGAGAGCAGATCGCGCACCGTGTCGGTGGACGTACCGAGCCCCGACCGCCGCGCCGCGCGCGCCATCAACGGGAACTTGTTGTCCAGCAATTCCCATGACGCGTTGCCGAACACCCGCGGCCAGAAGAACCGGAGCTGCCGCAACGACGCGGCGTGAAAGGTCTGCGCCGACACCGACGGACCGGACGCACCGATTCCCAAGGAGCGCAATCGGGTACGCATCTCCCCCGCCGCGCGTGCGGTGAAGGTGACGGCGAGCACCTGCGACGGATTGACCTGCCCGGTGTCGATGAGATGCGCGATCCGACGGGTGATGGTGCGGGTCTTGCCGGTGCCCGCACCGGCGAGCACGCACACCGGACCACGCGGCGCGAGCACCGCCTCACGCTGCTCCGGGTCGAGACCGTCGAGAATGCCGCGATCGCGCGACGAGGATGTCGCCTCCTCCGGTCGCGCGGACATCTCGGCACCCTTCTGCGTGGAACGTTGCGGCACGCCCTCCACTATGTCAGCCGCCCCCGACACCGTCGTGGGACGCTCCACAGGGATGCGGGGCTGGTGCTCAGACGCCCAGTTTGGCCCGCACCTCGGCGATGCTGGGGTTGGTGGCGGTCGACCCGTCGGCGTAGAGCACGGTGGGGACGACGTGATTACCGCCGTTGACACTGCCGACGAACTCGGCGGCCTCGGGGTGGGCCTCGATGTCGATCTCGTTCCACTCGATCCCGGCGCTGCGCAATCCGGTCTTGAGTCGTGCGCAGAAGCCGCACCAGCTGGTGGTGTACATGGTCAGCTGATCGGTCGGGGTTGCGGTTGCCTCACTCATGGCACCCATAACATCATCGGACGGCAGGCTGTTCCGCACGGCGCGCGGTGATGCTCGCCACCGCGCGCCGACCCCTGCCACCGTGCAACGCGACAGGAGTGATGATGGCCGAATCCCCCACCAAGGAGCAGCTCGTCAAATACCTGCAGGAGCTCCGCGATACCGTCCTGTGGAAGCTCGACGGCCTCGACGAGTACGACCTCCGACGCCCGCTGACCCCCACCGGCACCTCACTGCTCGGCATGGTCAAGCACCTCGCCGACGACGAGTTCTCCTACTTCGGTGAAGCCTTCGGCCGGCCGGTGACCGACCTGCCCTGGATCGAGGGCCGCGACTCCGGGGACCAGGCGGACATGTTCGCCCGCGCCGACGAGTCCGTCGCCGACATCGTCGGCTGGTATCGGAGCTCGTGGGAGCACGCGGCACAGACACTTGCCACCCGAGACCTCGACGCACCCGGGGTGGTGACGTGGTGGACCCATCAGTCGGTGACGCTGGGGCGGATTCTGCTGCACATGGCGGTGGAGACCGCACGTCACGTCGGGCAGATGGACATCCTGCGCGAATCCGTCGACGGCGCCGTGGGTCTCTACGCGGACAACACCAACATCGCGCCCGTCGATCACGCGGCGCACCGTGCGCGCGTCCAGGCCATCGCCGACGGATTCCGGCGCAGCTGACATGGCCACCGCGTGCGCAGCCGGTGCGTTCAGGGCGTCGCGTGCGCCCAGGTCGTGATCAGTGCGTGGGCGATGGAGATCGAACCGGGCAACAGCAACCGCGGGCCGTCGGCGTCGGGTTCGGGATCGTCGCGCTGCCATTCGTCACCGCGGGCAAGTGCCTCGAGCACCTCGTCCCGGTGGAACCACACCGCGTCACCGATCTCGCCGTCGAGGAAGCGCAGCGGCTCGCTCGGGTCACCGACCGCGGCGAAGCCGAGCATCAATGATCGCGGGAACGGCCACGGCTGGCTGCCGAGGTACCGCGGATCGGTGACGGTGATCCCGACTTCCTCGTGCACTTCGCGAATCACGCACTGCTCCAACGATTCCCCGGGTTCGACGAAGCCCGCCAACGTGGAATACCAGCGTGCGGGCCACACGGCCTGACGGCCCAGCAGGATCTGGTCGGCGCCATCGTGCACCACGGTGATGATCGCCGGGTCGGTCCGCGGGAACTCATCCTCTCCGGTCTCGACGTGGCGTCGGACCCAGCCACCGCGGGCCGGGCGGGTCGCACCGCCGTCCACCGGCGAGAATTGTGCCCGCGCATGCCAATTCAGGATTCCCAACGCCGTCGCGAGCAGGCCTGCCTCGTCGGCGGAGAGCCGGGCGGCCCCGCGCCGGGCGTCGGCGGTGCGTCCGTCGAGGGTCTCCACGCGCAGCGCCCACAGATCGGTGTCGGTGTGGGCGAGCAAAACCGCGTCCTGCGGCGGGGCGTCGGCGATCTCGACGGCCGGACGCCATCGCAGGGCGCGTTCCTCGGTCACCGGGTAGCGTCCGGCCGGGTCGATCGGGAGAACCCTGGCGGTGGACCATCCCGACACCATCCGCGCCGGATCGTCGCGGATCTCGTCGGCACGGTCGAAGGTGCCGCGGGACAGCAGCGGCGGCTGGTCGAAAACGAAGGCGCCCATGTCAGTCCGCCGGTCCCTTGCGCACGTAGAGCAATCGGTCGCCGGCTTCGATCTGCTCCCCCTCGCTGTCGTCGACCCGGTGCAACACCCCGCCACGGACCACACCGAGCACGATGTCGCGGGTGTGCGCCGGGGAGCCTCCGGTCTCGGTCGGGTCGACCTCACGCTCGGCGATCGCGTACCCGGCGTCGGGCGTCAGCAGATCCTCGATCACCTCCACCACCGACGGCGTCATGGTGGCGATGCCGAGCAGCCGGCCCGCGGTCTCCGACGACACCACCACGGAGTTGGCGCCCGACTGGCGCATCAGGTGGGTGTTCTCCGATTCGCGGATGCTCGCGACGATCTTCGCCCGCGGATTGAGTTCGCGGGCGGTCAGCGTGGCGAGTACCGCCGTGTCGTCGCGGTTGGTAGCGACGACGATGCTCGCAGCGTGTGCCACACCGGCGAGCCGCAGGATGTCGGACTTGGTGGCGTCACCGCGCACCGTGACCAGACCATCGGATTCGGCGGCCTCGAGCACCGTCGGGTCGGCGTCGACGACGACGATGTCGGCGGGTTTGATGCCGTCGCCGATCATCGCGTCGACCGCGGTACGACCCTTGGTGCCGTAGCCGATCACCACAGAGTGATTGCGCAAGTTGTTCCTCCAGCGCTGGATCTTGAGGGCTTGACGTGAGCGTTCGGTGAGCACCTCGAGTGTGGTGCCGATGAGCACGATCAGGAACAACACCCGCAACGGGGTGATGATGAGCAGGTTGAGCAATCGCGCCGACGGGGTCAGCGGGGTGATGTCGCCGTAGCCGGTCGTCGACAGCGTCACCGCCGAGTAGTACAGGGCGTCGAGAAACGACAGCGGGTTTTCCTGCACGTCGCGATATCCGTCGCGATCGAGGTAGACCAGCACCGCGGTGAAGAACAGCGCGATCACCGCGAACACCACGCGTTTGCCGATGGCGCGGCCCGGGCTCTGCTGCAGTTCGGGAATGCGAACGACCCCGACCAGGGCGTAGTCGGGGCCCTCGGAGAGATCCTCGCCGCGAAACCGGCGCCGGAATCCGCGCGATCTCATCGCCGGCACGGCGCGCTCGGATGGGTCGCTGCTGTCACAGTGTGGAATCTAGCTCATCGGGCCAGCAAAGCGGCGAGTGCCGCGGCATCGGGCAGGTCTCGGGGCGCGAGGGTGCGCCCGGACCGGACATAATGGAATGCGGCCGAGACCTTCTCCAGTGGCACCCCGGCCAACTGCGCCCACGCGATGCGGTAGGCCGCGAGCTGGATGAACACCGACGACGAGTCGGCGCTCGGCTCGGCTCCGGTCTTCCAGTCCACCACCACCCACGACCCGTCGGGTTCGGCGAAGATCGCGTCGATGCGTCCGCGGATCACCGTGTCGCCGATGACCGTCTCGAAGGGCACCTCGACCTCGCTGGGGCTGCGGGCGGCCCACGGCGAGGCCAGAAACGCCTCGCGCAGCGCGTCGAGGTCGGCGTCGGGGGCGGCACTCTCGTCGGCGGCGCCGGGCAACTCGTCGATGTCGAGCAGCCGGGTCGCGCCGAACCACCGCTCCACCCACGCGTGAAAGGCGGTGCCGCGCCGTGCGATCGGGTTGGGACGAAACGGCGTCGGGCGACGGAGCTTGCGCGCGAACTCGCGCTCGTCGGTGTCGAGGTCGACGAGTTGGCTGACCGACAGATGAGCCGGCAGCGCCACATCCACCTCGGCCTGATTCGTGCGCTCGTGCTCGGCGAGGAGCACCTCCACCTCGGCGCGCCACGCCTCGATCTCGTCGGCCGGCGCGTCGTGGGCCACCGGCGCCTGGGAATCGGGCTCCGGATCGGTGAGCGCCCCGAACAACGCCGGCGCCTCCCGCCGGCGCAGTTCGTCGAGGACGAGATCGGCCGCCGCGGCCACCGCGTCACGGCGCGCACCGAGACGGTCGGTCGGCCACATCCGGGCATCGACCCGCTCGGCCAACGGGTTGGCGGCACCGTCGGGCGGGTCGTCGGCGAGCACGTCGACCGTCAAACCCCGTGCCTCGTCGGCGGATCCGTTCTCCACCGTCTCGGTCACGATGGCCAGCAACTCGTTGAAGAACGGCGATCCACCCCGGGGTTTCTCCCCGGTTTCCGACCAGTGATGCGCCGAGACCAACAGGTCGTGACGGGCTCGGGTGATCGCGACGTAGAGCAACCGCCGGTCCTCGGAGAGCCGGCGTTCGGCGATGGCCTCCTTGTGTTCGGTCAGCGCGTCCTCGAGTTCCTTGCGGTCGCCCACCCGACTCAGATCGAGCACCGGGAACCCCTCGTCGGCGCCGGCCGGCCGGGCCGCTGCGAGCTTCGCGGCCGCGGGTCCCCGGGGTTCCGGCTCGGCGAGATCACCGCGCAGCGGCCCCGGAAGTTCACGCGCACTGCGCATCCAGGTGGTCTCGCCCTTGGACGACGGGAAGATCCCCTGGCACAGATGCGGAATCGCGACCACATCCCACTCGAGTCCCTTCGCGGCATGCACGGTCAGGATCTGCACGCGCTGCTCGGCGACCTCCACCCGCCCGGGCTCGAGCCCCTTCTCGATGGTCTCGGCGGTGTCGAGGAACGCCAGCAGCCCCGCCAGATTCGCGCCGGGCCGCTCGGCGTAGCGGGTGACGTAGTCGGCGAAGGCATCGAGGTGTTCACGCCCGGTGATCGCGCCGCGCATCCGGCGTGCACGGATCTGCGCCTCGACGGCCACCCCGATGGTGTTCTCGACGTCGGCGACCAGCTCGGGCAGCGGCTGACCCATCCGGCGCCGCAACGACTCCAGTTGCGCCCCGAACGCCCGGATACGCGCATAGCCGTCGGGGCTGTAGGCCTCCGGACCGCCGGGATCGACTACGGCGTCGGCGATCCCGGCGCGGTCGACCACCTCGGTGGGCAGCACCGCGTCGAGTGCCTCGTCGAGTTCCTCGCGGGTGGTGACCACCCCGCCGGTGGCGATCTGGCCGGCGGCCAGCTCGGTGGCGCGACGCCACAGCGCCGCCAGGTCGCGCGCGCCGAGCTGCCATCGCGAACCGGTCAGCAGACGCATCGCCGCGGTTCCGGCCATCGGATCTGCCATCAGGCGCAACGTCGCGACCACATCGGTGATCTCCGGTACGTGCAGCAACCCGCCGATGCCGACGACCTCCGCGGGAATGCCGCGCGCCTCCAGCTCGGCCGCGATCGGCGCCGAATCCTCGTTGCGGCGCACCAGGACCGCGACGGTCGGCGGCCCCGAACCGTCGACGTCGTGGTACCGGGCCGCGACCTGGTCGGCGAGCCAGGCGCGTTCGTCGAGCACCGTCTCGGTCAACGCGAACGTCACCGTCCCGGCGTCGGCGCCGGGCCGCGGACGCAGGACACTCACCGGCACACCGCGACGTCGCAGTTCCTCGGACGCCTCGTTCGCCAGGCGCAGCGTCTGCACCGGGTTGCGCCAGCTCGTCAACAGTTCGCGACGGTGCGCGGGCGAACCGTCGGCGCGGGGAAAGTCGGTGGCAAAGCGCGGGAGATTGGCCGCCGACGCACCCCGCCACCCGTAGATCGACTGGATCGGGTCGCCGACGGCGGGGG
>NZ_MVPX01000339.1:0-8430 GCF_002043085.1 Gordonia sp. i37
CCCCCCCACGATCCGCCCCGGCCCGGGCCGGGGCTGCGCGCTGCGGCGCGTACGGCACAATCGTCGGCGTGACGGCACTTCACCACGTCGAGTTCGGCGATCGGCGCGCCCCGACGGTTCTGGCACTGCACGGCCTCACCGGTCATGGGATGCGTTGGGCTCCGCTGGCTCACGACCATCTCGCCGACCTGCACATCGTCGCACCCGACCTCATCGGCCACGGCCGCTCGCCGTGGCGTCCGCCGTGGGCGATCGAGAACCATGTGCGTGCGCTCTCGGAGTTCATCGACACCGCCATCGATCCGGCGGCGCTGCCGCTGGTGGTCCTCGGGCATTCCTTCGGAGGTGCGCTGGCGATCCATCTGGCCAACCAGCGGCCGGACGCGGTGCGCGGGTTGGTCCTACTCGATCCCGCGCAGGGCCTCGACCCGGAGTTTGCTCTCGAGGTCGCCACCGACAGCCTCGAGAATTGGGACTATCCCGACGCCGACGCGGCCCGCGCGGCCAAGCGCTCCGAGGGCTGGGCACGGGTACCCGCGGAGATCCTCGAGGCCGAGATCGCCGAGCACCTCACCACCAGTGGTCGCGGGCGCGTCGGTTGGCGGGTCAGTGCGCCGATGGCCGCCGCGTCGTGGAGCGAGATGAGCCGTCCGCCAACGCTTCCGCCGCGAGGGGTGCCCACCCATGTCGTCGTCGCCGATCGCGTCGACCCGCCGTTTGTGCGGCCGGCGTTTCTCGAGGCCTGTGCGAGCGAACGCGGCGATCAGGTGCAGGTTCACCGCGCCGACTGCGAGCACATGGTGCCCTTCCTCGAACCCGGGTTGACCGCCCGGTTGGTGCGTTCGCTGCTGTGAGTGCGGTCACCGAGGATGACGTCGAGCGGGTGCGAGCCCTGGTCGCCGCGATCCCGTCCGGCCGGGTCAGTACCTACGGCGATCTTGCCGCCGCGGCCGGATTGAGTTCCCCGCGGATCGTCGGGTGGATCATGCGCACCGATTCCGCGGACCTGCCGTGGCATCGGGTCATCTCGGCGAGCGGCAAACCCGCACCACACCTCGCCCACCGGCAGCTCGACCGACTCCGCGACGAAGGGGCGCCGATCCGCGACGGAAAGGTGCTGATGCGCGAATGTCGTTGGGAGATCGACGTACTCGACTGAGCACTGTCGGCGCTGAGAAGAGCGCTGTCGGCAGGGTGATGGGCGCTGTCGGCGGGGTGGCGGGCGCTGTCGGCGGGGTGGCGGGCGCGGTCAGCGCAGCAGGACCGCGTCGGTGCGGTACGGACTGACCGCGGCACGCATCCGGGTGACGATGAGTTCGACGATCGCTGGGTCGGCGCCGAGCGGCTCGGCCACCAGGTCGGCATCCACGGTGTGCAGACGCTCGTGAAAAAGGCCGGGGGCCAACAGGTATGCGGCGATGACGACGCGGCACCCGCTGGTTCGAGCGGCGGCCACCGCGTCGGCAACGGTCGGCGCGGCGGTGGTGAGGAAGCCGACCTCGATGTGCCCACCGATCAGCCCCTCGAGCTGACGCGCGGCGAGATATACCTGGGCACAGGCGGAGTCGTCGGACGAGCCGGCGGCCGCGAGCACCACGGCGTCGCCGGGTCGCCACCCGGATTCGATCAACCGCCGCCGCAGGACCGCGGCGATCCTCGGGTCGGGGCCCAAGGCGCGGGTGACGATGGCATCACCGACCCCGGATTTCCGGACGTGATCCGGGATATCCTGGCGCACATGGTATCCCGATGCCAGGAAGGCAGGGACCAGGACCGCGGGGCGATCCAGCCCGTCGAGCACCTCACTCGGGGTCGGGCCGAGGACGTCGACGAAGGCGGTGCGCGTCGGACCGACCGTCGCGGCGACCTTTTCGGCGATCTCGGCAACCACCGCGACGCCGCGGGGGTTGCGGGTCCCGTGCGCGACGAGTACCGGGCGGACCCCGCCCAGCCGGTCACCCACGGCAGACCGAATGTCGTTGCGGATCATCATGACTCGTCCTCGGCTTCGTCGTACTCGAGATCGACGGCAAGGCGGTATCCGCGCTTGACCACCGTCTGGATCATCTTCGGGTCGCCGAGCGCCGCCCGCAGACGCGCAACGGCCACCTCGACCGCGTGGGTGTCGGCGCTGTCGCCGGGCAGTCCGCGCAGCAACTCCTGGCGACCCACCACCCGCCCCGGCACCTGCGCGAGCATCTTGAGCAACAGATGTCCGGTGGCCGACAACTCACGCATCTGCCCGTCGACGACCACCGCCTGACCCCGAATCGCGGTGTCGTGTCCGGCAACCCGCAGGGTATGGCTGCGTCGGGGCAACTCGTCGGTGATCAGCCGGGCCAGCGCACCGAGCCGGAAGCGGCGCGGATAGACGGTCGGGATCTGCAACGCCTCCAGCGGCCCCGCGGTCACCGAGCCCACACAGAACACCGGTACCGCGGTCCGCAGTCCGTGCAGGAACGGCTGCAGTTTGCCGAGTTCCTTGGCGCGGGTGAGTATCGACGCCGCCGCGGGTGCGCTGGTGAAGGTGAGCGCGTCGAGGTCGGCACGCACGACCGACGCGATCATCGCGTCGATCCGCCCGACGTCGGGATGCATGTTCCAGCGGTACACGGGGACGGCCAGGACGTCGGCGCCCGCGGCGCGGAGCACCGCGCAGAAGTCGGGCAGCGGCTCCCATTCGCTGGTGGCACCGTGCAATTGCACCGCAATCCGCTTGCCCTCCACCCCTTCGTCGAGCAGACGGTCGAGAACCTCCGAGGAGGACTCGCTCTCCGGCGACCACTCCTCGCGAAGTCCGGCCGCACGGATCGCACCCTTGGCCTTGGGACCGCGGGCGATCAGCCGGCTCTCGCCGAGCGCGACGAGGAGTTGCTCGGCGTCCCCCCAGCCGTCGGCGGCCTCGACCCAGCCCCGGAAACCGATCCCGGTGGTGGCAACCATCAGGTCCGGCGGATCGGCGATGATCCGTTCGGTGACCTGTTCGAGCTCGGTGTCGTCGACGAGCGGCAGGATGCGAATGGTCGGGGCCATGACGACGTCGGCGCCGCGACGCACGAGGAGCGCCGCGAACTCGTCGGCCCGGCGCGCGGCGGTGATCCCGACGGTGAAACCGGTCAACGGCAGATCGTCGGAACTCGAGGGCGTCGCTCCAGGACTCATCGGGGCCCGTCGGCAACAACACGATGATCGGCGGCGCCGAACCAGATTTCGACGATGCCGTCGACCACGCGGGTCGCCAGCGAGGGCACCGACACAGACTCGTCGTCGAGGCACACCCCGGTGCGCAGCGAGAAGACCTGCTTGCCCAGCGGACTGGCGACCGTGAGCTCACCGCCGTGATCGCCGGTCAGCCCGCGCGAGAGCACCGCGGCACGCCCGAACGGGTCGATGTTGCCGATGGCGTAGATCCGCGAGCGCCCCACCGCCTCACGGTCGGTCTCGGCGGCGGGAATCCGGAAGAGCGCCGCCTGACGGCCCTCCGGGCCGAGGACTGCGACTCCGCGTCCCTCGACGAGCCGATCGAAGGGGCAGGCGCGCACCCACTGCCCTGCGCCGATCTGCCCTGCGCCGATCTGCCCTGGGCCGTTCTGCCCTGCTCCGGTCGCCGTGTCGGCGGTCATGTGGCCACTCCTTCGCGTTCGGTCGTACGGTCGGTGTTCGGCTGCTGCGCCCGGAACCGGGGCATGTCCAGCAGCACCGGGACCTTGCGGTCGCCTTCAACCGCTCCGTCGGTGAACCGGATGGTCGGGTCGGGCACGTCCGGCGCGTTGACGAACGACACGAACCGCGACAACTTTTCCTCGTCGGCGAGCACCTCGGCCCACTCGTCACGGTATCCGGCGACGTGACGGTCCATCGCGGCCTCCAGTTCTGCCGCCAGGCCGAGACTGTCCTCGCACACCACGGCTCGCAGGTGATCGAGACCTCCGTCGAGCGATTCCAGCCACGGGGCCGTGCGCTGAAGCCGATCGGCGGTGCGGATGTAGAACATCAGGTACCGATCAATGTAGGCGACGAGTGTCGCGTCATCCACTCCGCGGGCCAGCAGTTGGGCGTGCTTCGGGCTCTGTCCACCATTGCCCGCCACGTAGAGATTCCAGCCGTTCTCGGTGGCGATCACCCCGACGTCCTTGCCGCGCGCCTCGGCGCATTCGCGTGCGCACCCCGAGACACCGAACTTCAGTTTGTGCGGCGATCGCAGACCGCGGTACCGCTTCTCGAGGAACACCGCCATCCCGACCGAATCCTGCACACCGTATCGGCACCAGGATTGACCCACACAGCTCTTCACCGTGCGCAGACTCTTGCCGTAGGCGTGCCCCGATTCCATTCCGGCGTCGACGAGGCGCCGCCAGATCTGCGGCAACTGTTCGACGCGGGCGCCGAACATGTCGATCCGCTGGCCACCGGTGATCTTGGTGTACAGGTCGAAGTCGCGGGCGATCTCGCCGATGACGATCAGTTGTTCGGCGGTCACCTCCCCGCCGGGCATCCGGGGCACGACCGAATAGCTGCCGTTCTTCTGCAGGTTCGCCAGAAAGTGGTCGTTGGTGTCCTGCAGCGCGGCCTGTTCGCCGTCGAGGATGTGATCACTCGAGGTCGAGGCGAGAATGGAGGCGACCGTCGGTTTGCACACCTCGCAGCCGGAGCCGGCCCCGTACCGGGCGATCAGCTCGGAGAACGTCCGGATACCGGTCACCGCAACGACTTCGAACAACTCCGACCGCGACTGGGTGAAGTGTTCACAGAGCGCCTTGCTCATCTCGACGCCGGAGGCGGCCAGCAGCGAGGCGATACTCGGTACGCAACCGCCGCAGGTGGTGCCCGCAGAGGTGCACGCCTTGACCGCGGCGATGTCGCAGGCGCCCTCGATGATGGCCGAACAGATCGCACCCTTGGACACCCCGTTGCACGAGCAGATCTCCGCGTCGTCGGGTAATGTGTCGAGACCCATGCCGGATTCCCCGGCCGCAGGGGCGATCAGAGCGGCCGGATCTCCCGGGATCTCGCGCCCCACCATGGGTTTGAGCGTGGCATAGGCCGATGCGTCCCCGACCAGGATGCCGCCGAGCAGGGTCCGTGCGTCGTCGGAGAGCACGATCTTCGCGTAGCGGCCGGCGAGCGGATCGGAATAGACGATCTCCAGCGCATTGTCCGTCTCCCCCATGGCGTCACCGAAGCTCGCGACGTCGACGCCGAGCAACTTCAACTTGGTCGACATGTCGGCACCGGCGAATGTCGCACTGCCACCGAGGAGTTGGTCGGCGACGACGTCGGCGGTGCTGTATCCGGGGGCGACCAGGCCGTAGCATCGCCCGTCGACCGCAGCGACCTCGCCGACGGCATAGATGTCCGGGTCGGCGGTTCGGCACGCCGAGTCCACCAGCACGCCGCCGCGCTCCCCGACGGGAAGACCCGCCTCCCGGGCCACCGCGTCGCGGGGGCGCACACCGGCGGAGAACACGACGAGGGCGGCGTCGATCGTCGCCCCGTCGCTCAGTGTCACCGTCAGCGATTCCCCTTCCGGTCCGTCGGCGATCGATGACGTGCCCACTCCGGTGTGCACGTGCAAGCCCAGGTCGGAGACCAGGTTCTGCAACACCGCCGCACCCCCGGCGTCGACCTGCATCGGCATGAGCCTCGGCGCGAACTCGACCACGTGCGGTGTCATCCCCAGCAGCCGAAGGGCATTGGCGGCTTCCAGGCCGAGCAACCCACCGCCCACCACCACACCGGCGGCGCCGGGCGTCGAACCCTCGGCGACGCGACGGATGCCATCGAGATCGTCAAGGGTGCGGTAGACGAAACACCGGTCGTGGTCGTGACCGGGAACCGGCGGCACGAAGGGGTACGAGCCGGTCGCGAACACCAGTGCGTCATAACCGATCTCGGACCCTCGATCGGTGATCACCCGTTTCCCGTCCCGGTCGATCGCGGTGACCGTCTCCCCCAGACGTAGCCGCACCGCGTCGTCACCCGCATAGTCGTTGCCGTGCAACGCCAGCGATGACCGGTCCCACGCGCCGACGTAGGATGACAATCCCACACGGTCGTATGCGGCGTGCGTCTCCTCGGCGATCACCACCACGCGCCAGATCCCGGCTTGATCCCGCTCACGCAGCGACTGCACGAACCGATGCCCGACCATGCCGTGGCCGATCACCACGACGGTCCTCGAGAGCGGGCGGGAATCCCTACGGGAGTGGGTCATCGGGCATCCACCGCCGGGGTGGCCGCGGTGGCCTGGGCGACGGGAGTGGCGGGTGCGGTATCGGCGACCTCGATGTCACCGGTGTGACGGAAGTGCGGGTCGAGGACCACCTCGCGCCGGGCGTAGAACCACCAGGTGATCACCCCGGCGATCACATAGAAGGCCATGAACACCCAAAATGCCACCGTCGCCGAATGATTTGCCTTGTAGCTGCTGCGAAGAACGAGGTTGATCGCGACACCACCGAGCGCTCCGACCGCCCCGGCGATTCCGATGAGAGCTCCCGACATCGACCGCGACCACAGCACCGCGGCACCTCCGCTGATCCCCGGTAGGTTCCGCGACTTGTGTTCGAAGATGGTCGGAATGATCTTGTAGACCGAGCCGTTGGCGATGCCCGAGATCGCGAACAACAAGATGAACCCGATGATGAATCCGGCCAGTTGGGTGGATTCGATCCGGTGGCCGGGGTGTGAATCGGCGACGGTTCCGGAGACGACCAGGATCACCGAGGAGGCGACCATCGCGACGAAGGACCACAGGGTCACCCGCCCACCACCGAACCGGTCGGCGAACTTGCCACCCAGCGGACGGAACAACGAGCCGAGCAGCGGACCTATCCATGCGATCTGCGCGGCGGAAAGCGATGCGGCCGAGGCAGACTGACCCGACGACTGAAAACTGAGGCTGAGTACCTGGCTGAAGGCGAACGAGAAGCCGATGAACGACCCGAAGGTACCGATGTAGAGCACCGAGATCAGCCAACTGTCGTAGTGCTTGAGGCAATCGATCATCGCCCGACCGCTGGCGGTCTGGTGATCGAGGTTGTCCATGAAGACCGCCGCACCGATTCCCGCGACGGCGAGCGCGACAAGGTAGATCGCACAAAGGATCTCGGGTTTGTCGCTGGCCAGCCAGATGACCAGCAGACCGATCAGCTGGACCACAGGGACCCCGATGTTGCCGCCGCCGGCGTTGAGTCCCAACGCCCAGCCCTTGAGTCGCTGCGGATAGAACGCGTTGATGTTGGTCATCGACGAGGCGAAGTTGCCGCCACCGAAGCCCGTGAGCGCGGCCACCGCGAGGAACCAGCCGAAACCGAACTCTCCTGGGTTCATCATCAGCATCATCGTCAGACCGGTCGGGATCAGCAGGACCACGGCGGAGAAGATCGCCCAGTTGCGACCGCCGAAGCGCGCGGTGGCCTGGGTGTAGGGCACCCGCAGGCACGCGCCGACGAAGGTCGCCGTCGCCGCGATCACGAACTTCTGGTCGGCGTTGATGCCGTACTGGGGGCCCATGAACAGCGCCATCACCGAGAACAGCGACCAGATCGAGAAGCCGATGTGCTCGCAGATCACCGACCACAGCAGGTTGCGTCGGGCGATCGCGGCATTGCCGGTGTCCCAGGCGTGCCGGTCCTCCGGATCCCAGTCGGTGATCGTGTGGTCTCTGCGGAGGTCGTGAAGAAGCGTCGAGAATGCCATGTGGGTTCCCATCGGTCTCGGGTGGGCTGATGCCGTGACCACCGACGACGGCGTCGGTCGTTGGAACCAAAACTACGACTCGAGTGTTGCGCCGATTGTCGGCGCAGTGACCGCGACGTCACGTTGTTCTCACATTGGCGAGCGGAGCCTGTGAGACCGGGCCAACTCAGTCGCTGCTGGATCCCGAATCGCTTGATCCCGAAACACTTCGGGTGGCCCAACCAGGATAGCTGGAGAACTCACCATCCGGGTGTGGCCGGTCGCGTCGGACCTTGATGATCACGACGAGGATGATGAGGCCGAGCGCGAGCGGATCTGTGCGTGAGGTCCTTCCGCCGAGGTGTGTGTCTTCGGGTCACGGACTGTCGAGCAACCGCCGTACCCGCTGGCCGAGCACCCGTTCCCCGACAGTCCAGGCGCGCGGCGCCGACCTCCCGATGGTCGAGGTGCGAGCCGCGTGCGGCGAGCCTCGAGACCCGACGAGACATAAAGCCTCCCAACCACATTCACCCACCACAGCAAAAGACGCACCCCTACCACACCCCACCGACATAAAACTGCCGCCAGCCCACCACCGAAACCCGTTGTCCACAAGCATCTTCCCTTCCACAGAACTGTCGAACACGCTTGCCATACTCCATATGTTCGAGTAGGATGGAGTCATCACACCGATCAGCCACTGGGGAGGGGCCCATGATCGACACCACCGAAGCTCTTGACGCCGAAGCG
>NZ_MVPX01000034.1:0-4640 GCF_002043085.1 Gordonia sp. i37
TTGCCGGAGGCCGCCGCGCAGATCCTCGGTGACGCGATGCCCCGTCGGATACGCCGCACGTTCGGACGCCGCCGACCGCGTGCGGCGGCGTTCAAGGTCGACTACGTGATCGACGGTGAGGTCGGCTGGACCGCGCCGGGCTGCGAGCGTGCCGGCACGGTCCATCTCGGCGGGACCTACACCGAGATCGCCGACGCAGAACGACAGGTGCTCGCCGGGACGATGCCGCAACGGCCGTTCACCCTGGTCGGGCAGCAGTGGCTCGCCGACCCGGGTCGCGCGGCCGGCAACCTGCATCCGTTGTGGGCGTACGCCCACGTACCCGCCGGATATGACGGTCCGGCGGCCGAGGCGATCACCGCGCAGATCGAACGATTCGCGCCGGGTTTCGTCGACCGCATCGTCGACATGCACGTCACCGCGCCCGCCCAACTGGCACAGGACAATCCGAACCAGGTGGCCGGTGACATCGGCGGCGGTCCGAATGATCTGCTGCACCTCGTGGCGCGGCCTCGGGCCACGGTGCGGCCGTACGGTACCGGCGTGGACGGGGTCTATCTGTGCTCGTCGTCGACCCCGCCGGGCGGTGGTGTGCACGGCATGTGCGGGTTTCACGCTGCCGGAGCGGCGCTTGCCGATCTCGATCGGTAACGGTGGGTGGTCGGGGCCGCGATGAACAGTGTGCGGCAGCAACGGACACGTCGTGTCGGGCGCGTCGCTGATGGTTCGCTGTGAGCTAGTCTCGGTTCGGGTTGGGGTGACCGCAACTCGCCACGTCCACCGAATATCGAGGGCCGATGCAGCAGGAAAATGACCGGATGTTGGTACAGCGAACTCTGTTCGCGGGGCCGAATCCCCGTGTGGTTCCGGGGATGTACGTCGACGCCAACGCCGCGTTGGTGCGTTCGGATCGGACCGCGGTCCGGATGGAGCCCGGTGCGATCCTCAGTACCAACACGTATTTCGGCCGTTTCGCCGCAAGCTACTGGCAGCGCTACACCACGGTCTCGTCGGTCCGGCTGGAGTTCGATCACGAGTGTGCGCCCGATGCGCTGTTGCGAGTAGAGGTCAAGGCCTCCGATCCGAGCGGCCGGTGGCGTCCGATCGACGCCGTCGAGGTGACCGGTCGTGGCCGGGCGGTTCTCGATCTCGATGTCCGGCGCTTCGTCGACGGTGGCGCAATCTGGTTCGACGCCACCGCAATCGGTGGTGGTGCACGGATCCGGGAGGTGACGTGGTCGGTGCCGCGGCCGCAGCGCAACCGGCTGATGTCGGTGGTGATGTGCACGCACAACCGCCCCGCCGACGCCATCTCGACGCTACTCACCCTGGCCTCGGACCCGGTGGCGCTGGACCTGATCGACTCGGTGTACGTCGTCGACCAGGGCACCGCGCGCGTCGACGCCCACGAAGACTTTCCGAAGGTCAAAGATGTTCTGGGGCCCAGGCTTCAGTACCTGATCCAGCCGAATCTCGGTGGTGCGGGAGGATTCAACCGCGGTATCCACGAGCTGACGAAGACCGGCGAATGTGAGACCGACATCGTCGTCATGGACGACGACATCCTCTGCGAGCCGGAGTCGGTGGTGCGACTGTCGGCGCTGGCCAACAATGCGTCCCGCCCGGTTATCGTCGGCGCGCAGATGCTGTTGTTGTCGGAGACCTATCGCGTGCACATGACCAGCGAATGGGAGGCTCTCGACGAGCTGAAGGCCGGAACTCCCGGTGCTTTCGGCAAGTCGGGGCTCAACGCGCTCAAGAAGCATCAGGATGCGCGCAGCGACGCCGGATGGAACGGCTGGTGGACGTGTCTGTTGCCGGCCGAGGCAGTGGTGGCCGCGGGGCTGTCGTTGCCGCTGTTCTTCCAATGGGACGACATCGAATTCGGCATCCGGGCCCGCAAGGCCGGGTTCGCGACGGTGACGCTGCCCAATGCCGGTGTGTGGCATGCCGATTTCCACCTGAAGGATTACGACGACTGGTCGCGATATTTCAGCTGGCGGAACGCGCTGATCGTCGCCTCGATCCACGGTCGGTTCGATCCGACGGAGGTCGCCACCACCGTGGCCCGCGAGATCACCGGGCACATCGTCTCGATGCAGTACGGACTGGCCGAGACATTCCTGCTTGCGGTGCGCGACTTCATGTCCGGCCCGTCGATACTCGCCGACGGTGGACGCACCAAACTCGCCGAGCTGTCGGAGCTGCGCTCGCACTATCCGGACACGGTGCGCCACGAAGCCGTCGAAGGGTTGGTCGGCGACCCGCGTATCGTCACCAAAGGCCATGAACCGCAGGACAACAAGCTCGACCAGGTGATGGTCAAGCGGGTGGTGCAGCAGGTGCTCGGTCGTGTCGGCGGTGGGCGGGTGGCCATCCCGGCACACAGCGCCCGCTGGTGGCATGTGGGTCTGTTCGCGGAGGCGATCGTCACCGACGCGTCGCAGACCGGCGTCCGAATCCGTCGGCGTGACAAGCAGATCGCAGTGCGACAGCTTCGCGAGCTCGCCACGCTGTGCCTGGACCTGCGTAAGAATGCACCGGCGTTGGCCGCGCAATGGCAGGCGGCGCTGCCGGAACTCACGAGTCATGAGAACTGGCAACGACTTTTCGACGGCGACTGAGGCGCCACGCACCGACCGGCGGCGATTACTCGTCGCCTGCTCGGTCGTCGGTGTGGTCGGTGTGCTGTTCTCGGCGCTGGGGTCGTGGCGTCCATCGTTCTGGTACGACGAAGCTGCCACCGTCTCGGCGGTCGATCGCAGCTACGCGCAACTGTTTTCGCTCGTGCACCACACCGACGGTGTGCACGCCCTGTACTATCTCCTGCTCAAGCCGTGGACGGCGCTCTTCGGGTTGTCGGAGTTCTCGGTGCGTTTCCCGTCGGCGATCGCGGTCGGCGCGGCCGCCGCTGCGTTGGTTGTGCTCGCGAATCGCTTGTGGGACCTGCCCTTCGGGGTGATGGCCGGGCTGGTGCTCCTCACCGTCCCGCGGGTGATGTGGGCGGGCAACGAGGCCCGGTCCTATGCGGGCACGCTGTTCTTGGCGGTCGTGCTGACCTGGTTGCTCGTCGCGGCCGCCGACCGTGGCCGATGGTGGTGGTTGGGCTACGGGGTCGTTGCGATCGTCGCCGTGGTGTGGTTCTTTCTCGCGGTCACCCTGCTCGCCGCGCATGCCGCTTACCTGGTGTTGCGGCAGCGCAGCGCATTTCGTGGCTTCGGTGTCACGGTGATCGCAGTGATGATCCTCGTGTCACCGTTCGCCTGGTGGGTCCACGGTCAGCGTGCGCAGATCTCGTGGATTCCGGAGATGTCGCTGCAGCGGGTGGTGACCTACGCCCTGTGGGAGTTCTTCGTCGGGTCGTGGCCGTATTTGATCGTCGCCGGTGTGGTGGTGGCCGTCGCGCTCGTGGCGGCGGTCTTGACGTGGTCGGTCGAGCGCGCCGGGCTGTTCGTGCTCGCCTGGTGTTGGCTGTTGATTCCGGCGGCGGTGGTCTTCGTCATCTCGTGGACCGGGACCCAGTTGTATGCCCCCAGGTATCTGGTGTTCACGGTGCCCGCCCTGGCCCTTCTGCTGGCGTGGTCGGCGAGGACGGTGGCCCGCGAGAACCGGTGGATCACCGTGGTCGTGCTGGTGGCGCTCGCAGCTGCCGCGACACCGGAATACCTCGCTCAGCGTGGCCCGTACGGCCGTATGGGCGGTACCGATTTCTCCGCCGTGGGTGACTACATCGGTGCTCACGCCGCTCCAGGGGATTGCGTCGCCTTCGATGGAGCGCCGTCGTGGAGCCCGGAGTCGCAACGGGTGGTGTTGCAGACCAAGCCGGGTGATTTCGCCGTCCTTCGCGACATCGGACCGAAAATCGATGCCGCGCAGTCGGGCCGACTGTGGGACGTCCCGACGCCGGTGTCGGCGTACCGAGTGTTCGCGCAGGGCTGCGCAGTGATGTGGGTGGTCACCGACGGCGAACGTTCACGCGCATCGGTGCTCTACCCCGGCGGCATGTCGGACTGGTTCTTCCAACCGTTCCACTTCACCAATTCGGAGCTCTACCGAGAGATCTCGGCCGCCGGACTCCACATCACCGGCCGCACCCAGTTCAATCACTCGCAGGTCGTGCGCATGCAGCGCTGAGCGGGACCGAACGCCCGCGCACGCTTTTCCCATCGCTCAGTCGGTCTCGAGGCTCGCCGCACGCGGCTCGCACCTCGACCATCGATTGAGGGAGTCGACGGCGATCGAATGATGCTGACGCCCTCCCACCCGACGGTCCTCCCACCCGGCGGCCCTTCCCACCCGATGGTCGAGGTGCCGAGGAGCGCCAGCGACGAGCCTCGAGACCCCTTGTGCCGACAGGCTTCCGGTCCACGGTGGTTCAGTTCCAGCTCTGCCGCAGGCGGTCTCGAGGCTCGCCGCACGCGGCTCGCACCTCGACCATCGGGGAAAGGCGACTTGCCATCGAAGGATGCTGACGCCCTTCCCACCCGATGGTCGAGGTGCCGAGGAGCGCCAGCGACGAGCCTCGAGACCCTTTGTGTCGAAGGGATTCCGGGCCACGGTGGCACGCGCACATCGACCATCGGGATGGGATTATCACTATGGAGTTCTCAAACAACAGATGCGGTCCCGGCCGGGCCGGG
>NZ_MVPX01000340.1:0-4318 GCF_002043085.1 Gordonia sp. i37
GGCGAGCCTCGAGACCACCTGAGCCGACGCTGGATTCGAACCACCGTGCACCAGATACCCATCGGCACAACAGGTCTCGAGGCGGGAAGCTGCAAGGATGTCATTGTGGCCCGGAAGCTCGTCGGCACCAGGGGTCTGGAGTCCTCGACCATCGGGTGGGAAAGGTGACGGCGCCCGCACCCACAGGTGAACGCGCTACACCATGAGCCGCACGATATCGACGACGCGCTTGAGTCCCGGTAACGCGCCGGCGGTCGACCGCGGGTGCAGAGCGTGGACCGCCAGGCGGAACATGGTGGCGCGCAACATCATCTGCGGCCACTCCGGCTCGTCGGACCAGCGCTGCACGAGGTCGTCGTCGGCGCCACCCCAGGCCAGCGAGTCCACGACCACCACCGCCGCCGCCCACGACGCCGGCCGCCAGTAGGGCACGATGTCGGTGATCCCAGGTGCGGCCGCACCGGCGAAGAGCACTGTGCCGAACAGGTCACCATGCACCACCTGGCTCGGCAGGTCGACATTCTTGCGCAGAGTCGCAAGGGTTTTGAGGATCTCGATACTTTCCTGGCCGTCCGGTGAGGTCGGCTCGGACATCCCTGCGGCACGTGCCGAGCGCATCGGGGTGTCCTCCCATGCGGCGCGATCGGCTGCGGCGAAGACGTCGACGTCGGTGTGCGGCGGCGCGGGCTGCTGGAGCAGGAATCGTGGTCGCTCGAGTCCGGCGATGGCTTCGTGCAGTCGTTCGGCCACCGACACGACCTCGTCGTGGCGGGGTTCGGGGACGCCGGCGATATAGGTGTCCGCGCGCCATCCGGAGACGACATACCGACCGTCGGTGGCCCGGAACGGTCGCGCGATCCGCAAGCCCTCGACGTAGAGATTCTCGCGGACCGAGGCCGACCACGCCGCGCGCGCGTGGTCGGGTACCAGCGACAGCACGACCTCCCCGACGCGCCACCCCCCGACCCAGCGCTCGCCCATGGCGATGGGCGGGTGGGCGGTCAGCCCGAACGTGTTGAGCACGTGCTCGGGTGGCTCGACGGTGTTCACGTCTGCAGAGATTACCGAGGTGGTGGCCTGAAGCCGCGCAGCGACGCGGCTGCGAGGTGCCGCGTCAGTAGACCGGCAGTTCCTTGTCGACCTGATTGGCCCATGCGGTGATGCCACCCTGCAGGTGCGTGGCATCGGCGAATCCGGCCCGCTTGAGCGCGGCAAGCGCCTCCGCCGACCGGATTCCGGTCTTGCAGTACAGCACCGTCGGCCGGTCCTGCGGGATCTGGGCCAGTGCGGCACCGGACAGGATCTGATCCTTGGGCACCAGGGTCGCGCCGTCGATATGCACGATGTCCCACTCGACCGGCTCGCGCACATCGACCAGTGCCAGCTTCTCGCCCGCGTCGATTTTCTCCTTGAGTTCGACGGCGGTCAGTGTCGAGCCGGCCGCCGCCTGGGCGGCCTCGTCGGAGACGACACCGCAGAACGCCTCGTAGTCGATCAGACCGGTGATCTTCTCCCCCTCGGGATCCTTGCGAATCCGGATGGTGCGGTAGGTCATGTCGAGGGCGTCGTACACCATCAGCCTGCCGAGCAGTGGCTCACCGATGCCGCAGATCAGCTTGATCGCCTCGGTGCCCATGATGGAACCGATCGAGGCGCACAGGATGCCGAGCACCCCGCCCTCAGCGCACGAGGGCACCATGCCCGGTGGCGGCGCCTGCGGGTAGAGATCGCGGTAGTTGATGCCGCGGCCGTCGGGGGCGTCCTCCCAGAACACCGAGGCCTGCCCCTCGAAGCGATAGATCGATCCCCACACGTACGGCTTGTGCGCGAGTACCGCGGCGTCGTTGACCAGATATCGGGTGGCGAAGTTATCGGTGCCGTCGAGGATCAGGTCGTACCCGGAGAACAGCTCGATCGCCCCCTCGGGTTCGAGGCGCTGATCGTGGATGTTCACGGTGATGAACGGATTGATCTCGAGGATCGAATCGCGGGCACTCTCGGCCTTGGGCCGACCGACGTCGGACTGGCCGTGGATGACCTGACGCTGCAGGTTGGACTCGTCGACGACGTCGAACTCGACGATGCCGATCGTGCCGACACCGGCGGCGGCGAGATAGAGCAGCGTCGGCGAGCCGAGTCCACCGGCACCGATGACGAGCACCTTGGCGTTCTTGAGGCGTTTCTGCCCGTCCATCCCGACGTCGGGGATGATCAGGTGCCTGCTATAGCGCGCGACCTCGTCGTTGGAGAGTTCGGCCGCTGGTTCCACCAGCGGGGGCAAGGATGACACGGCAGGCCTCCCGGGTATGCGAGTCGGACGGGTGAACTGAGTCGAACAACGACCCGGCGCACCTCGTCATTCCCGCGAGCGCAACGGCTCAGCCGGCGCTCGTTCCCTCGGGGAACGGCCACGGGTTGGGTTTGCAGACCAGGGCCGGATTGGCGCGGATGTCCGGATCGAGCGCCATGATCTCCGAGTTGGACACCCCGAAGGACTGCTGCATCATGATCGGCGCCGGCGCACCGTTGGCCGGGCACGGGACGTGATGCTCATACCCGATGCCGTGACCTACTTCGTGGTTCACCAGGTATTGCCGGTAGGCGACGTCATCGCCCTCGTAGGATTGCGCGCCGCGAATCCAGCGCGCCTCGTTGAGGGTGACCCGTTCCTGTGGCGGATAGAAGCACGAGGTCTCCAGTTTGATCTGGTACCCGCACAGTTCGCGCGTGGTGTTCGTCGACGTCAGGGACACCCGCAGGTCCGGGTTGCCGCGATCGATCCGGCGGAACGACACCTTGCCGTCACCGATCCAGCTCTTGTCGTTGGCCAGCGTGGCGTCGACCATCTTCGCGAACGCCTGATCGCCCCCGTATTCGGCCGGGATCAGGCCGTTCTCCACCTCGACGGTATAGGTGTACACCTGCCCGCCGCGACCGACCTGCGGGGTCGTACCCGGCACCACGTGAAAGGTCTTGCGCCCCACCGTGGTGAAGCCGCCGCCGCCCGGCAGCGCCCCCGCCGGCAGCTGCGCGGGCGAGATCTCCCCGGTGGGCGCACCGATCGGCCGGGTCTCCTTGGTGACCTCGGCGTTGCGGGCCGACGGGTCCGGGCCGACCGGCGCGCCGGCGTTGGTCGTGTTGTCGTCGCGGATCGTGTAGACGAGCAGCACGATGGTCAGGACCACCAGAACCGGGATCGCGTAGGCACGCCACCCGTAGGTGGCCACGAATCGGCCGATCGCGCTCTGTTTCTTGCGCGGTGGCGCGCTGTCGCGGTCCGAGCGTGGCCGGCCGTTGTCGTCGGTCGGGTCCCAGCGGGCGCGCAGCGGCTGATCGGGAAGCGGGCGCCGGCGAGTCGTCGTCGCGGACCGGGGCATGGCCGTCGACGGGCCGGTGGACGACGAGGCGGTCGGGGGCTGGCCGGTCGGGGGCTGGGCGGCAACGACCGGAGGCTGGTCCGTGCGGTTCTCGCCTGTCCCCGTTGGCGTCTGGGCTGCCGCGTACGATCCACCGGGCGCTGACGATCCACCCGGCGCGACCGATCCACCGGGCGTCTGGTCACCGGCGCGTGGCGACCGCGGACCGACCTCGCGCGCACGGGGCCGCCCCGTCCGGCGCTCCGCGCTCCCCGTCCCCGACGCATCATCTGTGCGGCTCACGGTTCACACCCTCTCACAGAACCGGCCAATACCACGTGCGACATCACACGTCCTCATCGAAGGCTGTGAATTCACTTGTGCGATCCACGCGGTTTATGGGTCAGGAGTCCGAGTACCCTCTAACCATGTCAACGGCGGCTAATGTCTCCTCCGGGCGCAACGGCACCCGGCTTCCGCGGAGTGCACGGCGCTTGCAGTTGCTCGAGGCCGCGAGCGAGATCTTCGTCGAGCGCGGCTATCACTCGGCGGGCATGGACGAGATCGCAATCCACGCGGGCGTCAGCAAACCGGTGCTCTACCAACACTTCCCGTCGAAGCTCGATCTCTACATCGCGGTGGTCGATTCGCACGCGGAAAAGCTGGTCGTCGATGTGAACAACGCATTGCTCACCACCACCGACAATCACCAGCGCGTACAGGCGGCGGTGCAGGCGTTCTTCGACTTCATCGACTCCGACAACTCCGGATATCGGTTGATCTTCGCCTCCGACGTGATGGACCCGGCGGTCATCCGCCGCACCGAGGGGGCCACCGAGGCCTGCGTGGACGCGGTCTACGGACTGGTCATGCAAGATTCCGGACTCGACCCCTACCGCTCACGCATGCTGGCGGCCGGGCTCGTCGGAGCGAGCCAGGTCAACGCCCGCTACTGGCTCCCG
>NZ_MVPX01000341.1:0-45546 GCF_002043085.1 Gordonia sp. i37
CTCTGGGGTGGCCTGTCCCATGTGCCGCGTCAGGTCGAGATCGACGCCGCGGCGTCGGCCCGCGCCGCCGCAGGCCCGGATCCGGAGTCGGCCGCCGACGACATGGAGCAGTCGGCCGGTTGAGACGAAAGAACGCACCGAGCCGACCTGCTCGATGCGTTCTTCTCGGGTTGTGCGCGGTAACCGGTCAGGAACCGAAGCCGACCCGTCGGTTCTCCGCGGCGCCGACCTCGACGTAGGCGATTTTGGCAGCCGGCACGAGGTAGCGCGCACCGCGATCGTCGGTGAGCGAGAGCAGCGGCTCCTTGCCGGTCAGCACGGCCTCGACGGCCGCGAACGCCTTGTCACTCTCCAGCGGAGACTGGATCGACAGTTCGCGAGGGCTGTCGGTGATACCGATCTTCACTTCAATGGTCATGGCCACCCTTCTGTGTGGAAACCTCGTGCGTCCACGCCGGCGGAGGAGACGCCGAGTGCCTGCCGCACAAGGCTAGTCCAGCGATCGCGGTGACCCACACCGGCTCCGCTCATAGCGAAAAGCGCCGATCTCCACCTTCGAACCCGAGCCCGATCAGCCCAACCCCATGTCGGACATCCGCTCGGCGTGCCGAGCGGTGATCGAGTCGAAGAAGTCGGCGACACCGTTGAGTGAGGTGGCCCCGGAGAACAGCAGGTCGGTCACGCCCTCCTCGGCCGCGAGCACCCACTGGGCGTGCGTGACGGCCTCACCGAGCAGGCGTCGGCCCCACAGGGTCAACGGCGAACGCAGCGCCGGATCGGCGGCGATCGCCGCCTTGACCTGCTCCCGCGCGAACTGGGAGTTCCCGGTCTCGGCCATCACCTGGGCGACCACCTGCTGGGCGACCGGCGGCATCATCTCGGAGAGCTCGGTGTAGAAGTCGGCGGCCAGCCCGTCGCCGACATAGGCCTTCACCAGGGCCTCGAGCCAGGTCCGTGGGGTGGTTGCGCGGTGGTACTGGTCGAACACGGCGCGATAACGCTCGACCGACTCGGCGGGATCGAGTCCGCGGCGCGACACCTGCTCGGCAAGCAGTTCGAAGTGCGCGATCTCCGAGGCCGCCATCCGCGCGATGGCGATCCCGCTGGGAATGTCGGGGGCCATCGAGGATTCGTCGATCAGCCGGTAGAACGCGGCGTACTCGCCGGCGAGGAGCACCGCGAAGAGCTTGCCGACGGCCCTGTCCTCCTCGTCGTCGGGGGTTGCCGGGAGGGGTTCGGGCGAGGCGGTGGGCGACGACATGCCCCGATGGTAACGGTCGCGCGTGCAGGCGGCCGGTGAGCACCACGTACACTTGTGGACGGTGTGGTCGGCGAACGCCGGTCGTCCATGCACGTGGAGGCAGCCTTCCGGCGCCCTGCGCGCGTGCGACGCCGAGGGGTTCTCACACTCGGAGCCCGTCGGAATTCACCGACTCCTCGCAGACCACCCGGACATTGCGCGCGCACTGCCGAGCCCACCCGCTCGCCCGACGCGACCATGGCGGTCGCGCGGCGAACGCGAACCACCGGGGAGTTCCGAGAACCACTCGACCCGGTGCCACTCGCAGGATTCGTGGAGCCTTTCGTGCGCGCTCGAGCGACACACGAAAGGCACACGCACCACCCATGAGCACTCCCGAACTCCAGACCGACGAGGTCCAGACGACCATCGTCGACGAAGAGCACACCTCGCCGACCTTCGCCGACCTCGGCGTGGACGAGCACATCGTGTCGGCACTCGCCGACGACGGCAAGACCCGCACCTTCGCCATCCAGGAACTGACGTTGCCGCTCGCCCTCGGCGGCAGCGATCTGATCGGTCAGGCCCGCACCGGCATGGGCAAGACCCTCGGTTTCGGCGTTCCGCTGCTCCATCGCCTCGTCCACCCCGAGCAGTCGGGTGTGCGACCCCTGGACAACACCCCGCGCGCGCTGGTGATCGTGCCGACCCGCGAGTTGTGCCTGCAGGTGACCGGCGATCTGGAGGTGGCCGCCAAGAAACTCGTCGTCACCCTGCCGAGCCCTGATCCGGTCGAGGGCGACGACGCGCCCGCCGCGAAGCCACGGCGTCGGCCGCTGAAGATCACCTCGATCTACGGCGGACGCCCGTACGAGTCGCAGATCGCGGATCTACGTGCCGGCGTCGACGTGGTCGTCGGCACCCCGGGTCGTCTGCTCGACCTCGCCCAGCAGGGTCACCTCATTCTCGGCAAGGTCGCGGTACTGGTACTCGACGAGGCCGACGAGATGTTGGATCTTGGCTTCTTGCCCGACATCGAACGCATCATGGCCACGCTGCCCGACCAGAAGCAGACCATGTTGTTCTCGGCGACGATGCCGGGGCCGATCGTGACCCTCGCGCGCACGTTCCTCAAGCAGCCCACCCACATCCGCGCCGAGCACGCCAACGACTCCGCCGTCCACGAGCGGACCACCCAGTACGTCTACCGGGCGCACGCACTCGACAAGGCCGAACTCGTCGCACGCATCCTGCAGGCGGAGGGTCGCGGGGCGACCATGATCTTCACGCGCACCAAGCGGACCGCGCAGAAGGTCGCCGACGACCTCGCCGAGCGCGGGTTCTCCGTCGGCGCGGTCCACGGTGACCTCGGCCAGGTGGCCCGCGAGAAGGCACTGAAGAAGTTCCGCACCGGTGAGATCGACGTGCTCGTCGCCACCGACGTCGCCGCGCGCGGCATCGACATCGACGATGTCACCCACGTCATCAACTATCAGTGCCCCGAGGACGACAAGACCTACGTGCACCGCATCGGCCGGACCGGTCGCGCCGGACGCACCGGGATCGCGGTCACCCTCGTCGACTGGGACGAACTGCACCGGTGGGAGCTGATCAACGCCGCCCTACAACTCGGTGTGCCCGAACCGGCCGAGACCTACTCGACCTCCGAGCACCTGCGCGACGAACTGTCCATCCCGGAGTCGGCGACCGGACGGATCACCGCTCCCCGACGCAGCTCGGCCGACGGCGAGGGCGAACGCACCGAGCGACGCGAGCGCCGGGAGCGACCCACCCGCAGTTCCCGCACGCGCCGCCGGACCCGCGGCGGTCAGGCGGTCGACGCGGACGGCGAGCAGAACACGATTGCCGATGCCGCGACGACGGCCGACACCGACGAGCGCCCGGCCGACAGCAAGGGTTCGGCCAACGCGGAGTCGGCCAACGACGCCGGCGACGCTCCCCGCAAGCGCCGGCGCCGCCGTGGCGGCGCCCGACGTCGTGGTGGGCAGAACGCGCCGGCCACCTCGGACACCGGCGCCTCGGAGTAAAGTCCACCGGACCTGCCGACGCGCAGCCGCGACGAGGAGTATTCGAGATCAGCACGTCGACCCCATCCCGGAAGCCGCCTGCGCGTCGGGTACGCCCGGAGCGACGCACCCGCGTCGACCTCCTGGTGAGCCTGTTCATCGTCGTCGTGCTCGTGGTGGCGGGGGCGATCGTCTGGTGGATCAGTCCCGCCCGGACCACCGACAGCGTCACGGCGAGTACAACTCCCCCGGCGATCACACCGGCCACCGGCGTGCCCGAAGCCTTCGCCTCACGGTGGTCTGCCGAGTCCGCGGCCACCGACGTACCGGCGCTCACGGCGTCGACGATCGTCACCGCCGACGGCGGGACGGTCGCCGGTCACGACCCCACCACCGGCCGGGTCCTGTGGCGATACTCGCGTGACTCCGCACTCTGTACCGCTGCGGCCGCATGGCCCAGCAGCGTCAACGAGGTCCTTGCGGTGTACCGCAATTCGCGCGGCTGCTCGGAGGTGACCGCGCTCGACGGGTCCACCGGTGCCCGCAAGAGCGCCCGCACCAGCGATGCCGACGACACCCTGCACCTGATCACCGACTCCGGCTACGTCCTGGCACAGGGGCCCGGCCGTCTGGAGACGTGGGGATCGAACATGGTGCGCGGCATCGAATACGGACGCGTGACCGCACCGGTCAAACCCGGCGTGCAGCCCGGCCGCACCGACTGCCACCTGTATTCGTCGGCGATCTCGGGCGATCGGGTCGCGGTCATCGAACGATGTGCGGGCGATCCCGGATACCGGCTGACGGTGCTCGGTGCGCTACTCGACAGCAACGAACAGGTCACCCAGTACGGATCGTCACTCATCACCGATCGGGCGTCAGCCGACCCACCCGCACTGATCGCGATGAGCACCTCCGGGATCGCGGTCTACGACGGCGGCACCAACGGCAACGGTCCCACGCCTGCCACCCCGAGGATCCGCCTGTTCACCGCCGACGGCGCCGCCGGCGCATCGAGTGAGGTCAAGGGGTCACCGCAACCCCCGGTCGACAGCGTCGCCACGTTCTCGTCGGGGCTGATCACCTACTACACCGGCCAGGCCACCGTCGTCTTGGACGCGCAGTCGCTGCGCCCGCGCTATCAGATCCCGGCGGCCCTCGGTCCCGGTGAGGTGATGGCCGGTCAGTTGTTGCTGCCGAGTCCGTCGGGGATCACCGTCCGCGATCCCGCCGACGGCGCTGACATCCGCACCATCACCCTGCCGCGGCGCTCTCCGGCCGACGGCACGACGGTGATCCTGCGTGTTCTCGGCGATCTCGTCGTCGAGCAGCGCGGAGCCCAGCTGGAGGTCTTCGGGCCGCAGGCGTGACGCCCGGACCCCGGCGCGGAACGACGGATCAGGCGAGGTCGGCGGTACGCACGTCCCCGCCGCCGTCCCAGTACTTCCAGAGATTCTCGGCGAGCTCGCGATATGCGGTGGCGCCCTTGTTCTTTCGGCCCCGCATCACCGATGCACCGGACGCCGACGCCTCGGCGAAACGCACCGTGCGCGGGATCGGCGGATCGAGGACGGGAAGGCCGTAGCGGTCGGAGACATCCGAGAGCACGTCACGACTGTGGGTGGTGCGCGCGTCGTAGAGGGTCGCCACCGCGCCCAGCATCGTCAGCCCCGGGTTGGTGATCTGCTGGACCTCGGTGACGGTGCGCATCAGTTGACCGACGCCCCGGTGCGCGAGCGTCTCGCACTGCAGGGGCACGATCACCTCGTCGGCGGCAGTGAGCCCGTTGAGGGTCAGCACACCCAGCGACGGCGGGCAATCTATCAGGATCACGTCGAAATCCTCGGCGACCTCCGCGAGCGCCCGTTTCAACGCGTACTCCCGGCCAGGCCGCATCAGCAACAGTGCCTCCGCCCCGGCGAGATCGATCGTCGCGGGCAGCAGGGTGACGTTGTCCTCCGTGTCGAGCAGGACGTCAGCGATCTCCTCGTCGCCGAGCAGCACGTCGTGCACCGACGACTGCACCTGATCCGGATCGTGACCGAGCGAAAACGTAAGGCACCCTTGCGGATCCAGATCCACAACGAGAACCGACGAGTCCAGGTCCGCCAGCGCCGCCCCCAACGACGCGACCGTCGTGGTCTTGGCCACCCCACCCTTTTGGTTCGCAACCGCAAGCAAGCGCGTCATGGGTCCACTGTAAGGCTTTACCCAGGCAAATACTGTGCGCCGACCCGTACCCCACCGCGACGCCCAACCGTGGGCCACTGCGATGCGAGGGGCCGCTGCGATGCGCAGCTACTGATTGCGCCCTCGTTGACGTCGCGTCGTGCGCTCGGCCCGCCGTGCGGGTGCGGGCGTCGGCTCGTCGATCTCCAGATCGCCGGCCAGCCAGCGGATCGACGCCGGCGTGAACAAGCCCACCAGTGTGATGAGTGCGAGGACGGCCAGCGGGACGGCGAACCACGGTTGGTGACTGGTGAACAGGTAATACGACACCGGTAGCAGCAGGATCTGCGCGACCAGCGAGATCGCGCGTCCCCACCGGCGGCCGACGAGTAGCGCCACCCCGCCGGCCAGCACCCCACCGAAGATTATGGCGAGCCACAACGCGGTACCGATGCCGTTGAACGCGTCGTGCCGGTCCTCGGTCAGACCGCGCACCACGAGGACGACGGCGATGACCAGGGCCACCACGCCCTCGAGGGTCGTCAGCGCTCCCGCCACCCGAATGGCGGTCGGCGGCCCATCGGTGTCCGCCGGATCGCGATGGGACACCGACGCGTCCGACTCGCCCGGTTCGGTGACTCGCGGCTGGTCATCGCCGGATCGCCGGCCGCGCTGCCCACCCCCCGGCTCACTGCGTTTGCTCACCTTTCCAGGGTAAGCGGACCGGCCGCGGGGCTCACAGCGCCCGCCCGGCCGACCACGTCGGGCATCGACCCCATATCCTCGGGTGTCGTGCGCGTCATGCTCATCGTCAATCCGTTCGCCACCGCGACCAGCCCCGCGGGCCGCGACGCTCTCGTCAACACCCTGAGCGCGCACTTCCCGGTCGACGTCGAGCACACCACCCATCGCGGACACGCAGGTGAACTCGGTGCGCGAGCGGTGGCCGAGAATTACGACGCGGTGATAGTGCACGGTGGCGACGGGTCGGTCAACGAGACGGTCAACGGACTGCTCGGACCCCCCACACACACCCCGCCGGCCCACCTGCCCGCCCTGGCCGTGATCCCCGGTGGCAGCGCCAATGTATTCTCACGCACACTCGGTATCGATCCCGATCCGTTGCAGGCGACCCGTCAGATCATCGATCTGCTCGACCGTGACAGTCACCGGCGAATCGGCCTGGGCCACTCCGCCGATCGATGGTTCCTGTTCAACGCGGGTATGGGGATGGACGCGATCATCGTGCACGCGATGGAGGACAAGCGGCACGCGGGCAAGCCCGCCACCCCCGGTCGCTACCTCTGGACGACCATCGCCAGCTTCCTTCGAAATGCCGGTGGCACAGCCAGTTTCACGGTCACCGCAGCGGGTCACGACCCGAGGACCGGCGTGCGGTTCGCCTTCGTCTCCAACACCAGCCCGTGGACCTACCTCGGCCGGCGTGAGATCCGGATCAATCCGAGCACCGGCTTCGACACCCGGCTCGGCGTCTTCGCCGCGACGTCGACCGGCGTGCTGCGCAATCTGCCGCTGGCAACGCGTCTACTCACGCAACGCAATCCCAAGGCGCATCACCTCTTCCGCGACGACGACGTGGCGTGGGTCACGTTCGCAGCCACCGAACCGGTGGATGTGCAGATGGACGGCGACTACATCGGGGCCTACACGGACATCCGATTCGATCATCGACGTGACGCGCTCGACGTGGTCGCACCCGTGCCGTCCCCGACGACCTGACGCAACATCCCCGTCACCGTGTCAACACCTGGCCGCAGCACGGCGAGGAGCCTTGACAGCGCGACCCAACCCCTGTGACATGGAGCGTTGTCACGGTCGCCCGGTGGTGCACGTCACCCGGTGGTGTGACGAAGCGGACGATCGAGAACAAGCCGACCTGGGAAAACGCGTGACGCGGCGCGGGATCGAAGCGTAGGATAGATCATCGGAGTTCGAGCTGACGCACGGACCCCCTGCCACCGGGGGTCAGCCGAAGTGATATTGCGACAACAGTGATATTGCCCACGTGTTAACGGAACACCATTGACTTCGGCTGGATTCGTGAAAGTATTCACAAGCAACAGCGCGGAAACAATCGGTGCCTCCGCGTGAACGATCGGTTACAGCCAACACGAACCAACCAACGGTTATCGAGTGGTGCCCCGAGCACCTGAAGGAGAAGGAATGGACTGGCGTCACAAGGCAATCTGTCGCGACGAGGATCCGGAGCTGTTCTTCCCGGTGGGAACCAGCGGTCCGGCCATCGCCCAGGTCGCTGATGCGAAGCTCGTCTGCGCGCGGTGCCCGGTCACCGCCGAGTGCCTGTCGTGGGCTCTGGAATCGGGCCAGGACGCAGGCGTCTGGGGCGGCATGAGCGAGGACGAGCGTCGTGCACTCAAGCGGCGCACCGCACGCACCCGTACCCGCAGCAGCGTCTAACGAGCAGCGAACACGGCCGCCACTGTCCGGCGGCCCACAAGAGACCCGGCCTCGGCCGGGTTTTTTGTTGCCGCCTCCCGGCGAACCGCAGATCTCAGCGCGGGTCCCGACGCAGCGGCACCACCAGGACGACCTCGGCCCCCGGACCGTCGGGATTGGCCCCGGCGCGCACCTCACCGCCGAGTTCGATCGAGACCAGGGTCTGCACGATCCGCAGCCCCAGGCGTTCCGAGGCCGCGAGGTCGAACCCGTCGGGTAGCCCCGAACCGTTGTCGCGCACCGCAATCCGGAGCCGACGCACGTCTCGGTCGGCCCGGATGTCGATGCGCGCATCGGTGCGCGACGGAGCGAATCCGTGCTCGATCGCGTTCTGCACGAGTTCGGTGAGAACCATCACCAGCGGCATCGCGAGATCCGAGGCGAGCACGCCGAGCCGGTCGCGACGGCGCACCATCACCGGCTGCTCCCCCGAGGCGACGTCGACGAGGGTGGGCACGAGGCGATCGACGGCCTCGTCGAGGTCGACCTCTTCATCGACGCTGCCGGAGAGCAATTCGTGGACGAGCGCAATGGACGCCACACGTCGTACCGCCTCGGTGAGTGCGGTGCGTGCCTCGTCGTTGGTGGTGCGCCGCGCCTGCAGGCGCAGCAGCGCCGACACCGACTGCAGGTTGTTCTTGACGCGGTGGTGGATCTCCCGGATCGTCGCGTCCTTGCTGATGAGGGCGAGGTCGCGCCGTTTGACCTCGGTGACGTCGCGGATCAGGACCACCGCCCCGGAGCTGACCCCACGCGGGCGCAGCGCGACAGCACGAATGAGCACGGTGGCACTGCGGGCGTCGGCCTCCATCCGCATCCCGATGTCGCGGTAGGGGCCCGCGGGCGGATCGCTGATCCCACAGGCGGCGTCGATCATCACCGCGGCATCCTGCGACTCGAACGGATCGGTCAGCAGTGTCGCGGTCACCTCCGAGAGCCGGGCGCCACTGAGGTCGGAGGTCCAACCCATGCGATGAAACGCCGACAACGCGTTGGGACTGGAGTAGACGACCATGCCGCGGGCGTCGATCCGCACGAAACCGTCGCCGGCACGCGGGGTCGACAGTCCCTGCGGATTGCCCTCGTACTGCGGGAATGTGCCGTCGGCGACCATCTGGCACAGGTCATTGGCCGAATCCTGGTACGCCAGTTCAAGCGGTGAGGGCAGCCGCGGATGGGTCAGATCGACCGCACGGGTCAGCACCCCGACGATCCGCTCGTCTCCGGCCGGGTCGACGAAACGCACCGGCACCGTCTCGCGCCGGATGGCCATCGCCCCGAGCCACGTCGGGTCCTCGTCCCGCAGGATTCGGCCCTCGGCGAAGGCCCGGGCCACCTGCGGATGCACCGCCGGGTCGACCACGGTGCCGACCTCGTCACTCGGAAAGACCGTCGAGGCGGTGTTGGGCCGGCATTGGGCAACGTTGACGATCTCGCCGGTGTCGGTGCGCACCGACAGGACGAAGTCGGCGAACGACAGATCGGCGAGCAGTTGCCATTCGGCGACGAGCCGCTGCAGATGGCCGGCGGCGCTGTCGGAAAGGGTGGTGTGCTCGGCGAGCAGATCGACCAGGGTGGACATCGGCGATCGGGTCTCAGTACACCGGCACCGGGCCGGTCACGCTCGTTCGTAGACGGCGATGACGTCGCCGGCCTGGATGACGTCGCCCACAGCGACCTTGATCTCGGCGAGGGTGCCCGCGTCCTCGGCGAGCACCGGGATCTCCATCTTCATCGACTCCAGAAGCACCAGGGTGTCGCCGACCTCGACGTGCTGACCCGCCTGGACCAGCACCTCCATCACGCTCGCCACGATCTCTGCCACGACGTCCTCAGCCATGCCCATGAATCTAGGGCATGGGCGACCTCCGGGCAGAAAGCGCCCGAGACCGGAGAGGCCACGACACGAAAAAGCCCGGGCGGGAGCCGATCGTGTCGATCGGCGATCACCGCGCCGGGCGTTTCGCGTTCGCGCTCAGGCGTTGGGACGCTTGCCGTGGTTGGCTGCGTTCTTCTTCCGTGCGCGCTTCTTGCGTCCGCGCTTACCCATGACGGGCCTCCTTCATCCAGATGTGCTCAGCGATTGTCCCACGTGCGGCATCCGATTCGACAATCGCCCATCCGGATCGCCCTGCTCGGGAGACCTAGTCCCCGGTCGAGTAGCGCGTCTCGGTGACGATGACGGACTTGCGGATCTCGATCCGCAGCCGGTCCCGCAGACCCGCCGGTGCCCGCTCGCCACCGCATTTGCGGTTGATGAGCGCTTTGAGTTCGCTCTCGATGCCGTAGTGCGCGAGACACGACGGGCAGTTGTCGAGGTGTCCCTTGAGTCGGGCGCGCGCGTCCGGATCGCATTCGTTGTCGAGCAGCAACCAGACGTCGGCGATCACCGCCGAGCAATCCAGGGAGCTGAATTCCGGGTCGTCGTCGGCCGGTACCTGTGGTTGCTCACTCATCGGGCCACCTCGCTCGTCGTCGCCGAGCGGTTGAATCCGCGCTCCCGGGCGACGTCGGCCAGCAACTCACGAAGTTGGCGGCGTCCGCGGTGCAGGCGGGACATGACCGTTCCGATCGGTGTGTCCATGATCTCGGCGATCTCCTTGTACGGAAGTCCCTCGACGTCGGCGTAATACACCGCCATCCGGAAGTCCTCGGGCAACGCCTGCAGCGCCGCCTTGATCTCGTCGTCGGGGAGGGCGTCGAGGGCCTCGATCTCCGCCGACCGCAGGCCCGTCGACGTGTGCTCGGCGTTCGCAGCCAACTGCCAGTCGGTGATCTCGTCGGTCGGGTATTGCGCGGGCTGCCGCTGCTTCTTGCGGTAGCCGTTGATGTAGGTGTTGGTCAGAATCCGGTACAGCCAGGCCTTGAGGTTGGTGCCCTCGCGGAACGACGCGAATGCGGAGAACGCCTTCACATAGGTCTCCTGCACGAGATCCTCGGCGTCGGCGGGGTTGCGCGTCATCCGCAGGGCGGCGCCGTACATCTGATCGAGCAGCGGCAATGCGTCGCGTTCGAAGCGCTCGGTGAGGTCCTGCGCGGACTCGCCCGGGTCCGCTCGCCGCGGGGCCGCCGAACCGGGTCCGTCGGACGCTCCGGTCGTGGGGCTCGATCCTTCTGAGGGGCTCGACGCTTCTGGACCGGCCTCCGGGGAGCTCTCGCGGCCGTCTGAATCGGGTTCGGTCACTGCGATCCCTTCGGTGGTGACGCCGGTGGACACCGTTGCCGGTGGCCCGATGATGTCGATCAAGTCTACCGATCCGGGGTCGGCCACCGGTGTCCGAGGTTCACTCGATCGGCGTCGGTCGAGCAGCATGTCCGCGCTCACCTACCCACCTGCCCTTCTGCGCTGTCGAACTGCCGACACCGTCGTGTCGGGCGCGGGTTATGGCGCGCCCGCATACCCGAATCATGTGTCCGGCTCGTTCGTCTGTTGGGGCGAGCGCCGTATCGACCATCTCGTTGATGGCGTTGCGTCCGCCCCGGCCACTGCACTCAACAGGACCGACACCACAATTGTTCCGGCGGCATCGCCCACCCCGGTGTGCGGTGATGCCGTCGGCGGGCTATCCAGACGTGCGAGAGGACCGCCGGCGTCGGGTCACGCCGGTCCGCGATCGGCCGATCCGTCACCGGCCACCGGCGGCACCTCCGTCACGTCCACCGGCTCGGTCCAGGCGTTGCGGAACTCGGCGGGTGTCATGCGGTACTGCGCCCGAAACCGGTTGCGAAGTGTTGACACAGAGCCGAATCCGCATGCCGCGGCAACCATGTCCAGGCTCGGGTGCACCCGACGGAGCAGGAGTTCGCGGGCACGCACGAGCCGTCGCTCGGTGATCATCGTCGCGGGGGTCTCCTCGCTGTCGGCGAAGTGCCGATACAGCTGACGACGGCTCATGTGCAGCGACCGGGCTATGGTCTCCGCGCAGAACTCGGGATCCTGGAAGTACTGCTCGACGAGCGCGCGTGTCGCCGCCCTGACGCTTTTCGAGTCGCCGCCGAGCTCCGAGTCGGACCGACCCTGCGTCAGCAAAGCCCGGACGAGGTCGATCGCGGCGAGCTCGGATCCGGGGTCGGTATCGGCGCCACCGGCTGCGATGTCGCACGCGAAGGTACGGAGGAACGCGGCCGCCGCCCGCGCCAGTGGCGTATCGGACTGCACCGGAGACATCGGCCGATGCGCCGGACCCGATTCGTTGCCGAGCAGACGTACCGGAACCGCGACCCCGGCGATGTCGGAGATCCGCTGCGAGGTGCGCGAGTAGGGCTGATCGTTGTCGAAGATCAGCACGCTGTCGCGCGAATCGTCGGTGACGGACCGGTCCCCCTGGAGAAAGCGACCGCCGTCGGGCACGGTCGTGGTGACCACGAGGTAGGGCGAGGGGTGGTCGCCGATGAGCTCCGCCGACCGCGACACGGTGCACGGGGTCCGCAAGATCACGAAGGCGTGCAGGTCGGTCAGCGGGCGCCAGAAGACGATCTCGTCGAAGTCCTCGGCGACATCGGCGGCGACGTGTATGCCCGGGGTCCGGTTGACCAGTCCCTCGCGCCCGGAGCTGCGGACATAGCTGATCGGATTGTTGCCCACCGGGTTGTCGGCCCCGATGCGTCGACGCCACGCCTGAACCAGATCCGTCGGTAGACCCCGCCGGCGGATCTGGTGGCTCACGTGATCACCGAACTCGCTATCGGGGCCCTCGCGCTCGCCACGCCGGCAGCACGATCAGCGAGGCGACGAAGAAGCAGACCGCTCCCACGAAAGTGCCGGTGTTGGCGAGCACGTCGTCGACGGTGGCGCCGTTGGGCGTGATGTAGGCGCCGACCGCCGATACCCCGAAGGCGATGCAGCCCAACAGGTTCACCTGTCCCGCCCACCAATCGACGTCACCTGGATTCCAGATCGGGTTGCTGTGCGAATACGCCACGAGCACGAACACCGCCGACAGGAGGAACGCCACCGAACCGCCCGCATCCGGCGACCAGACCAGATGTTTCTGGGCGGCCAGGGTGTGGGCGGTGACCGCCGAGGTGGTGCTGACGTTGAACAGCACGGTGCCCAGGGATTGCGAGGCGGCGGCGAGCCATTCGGCCCGGACCATCCGACCGGGCGCATAGTCGACCGCCACGCTGACCGGGCCGCTGTTGATCACCTGGATCAGTCCCGCGGCGGTGAAGAACCACGCGCCGATGAAATAGCAGATGTTGGCGTTGGCGGCGCCCATCCAGATGCCCAGCCACGGTGCGGATCCGAGCGCGAACAGCGCCGAGCCGATCATGAAACCCCAACACTGTTTGGTCAGGGTCGGGACCAGTATCGCCTGCATGGCGCTCGGAGTCGCTGCGGCCGAAACACTCTCGGACGTGGAGCTCATCAGTGATGGAAGTGGGAGCCGGTTCCCTCGCGTGGCATCGGCGACTCCAGCTGATCGAGGAACGCGACCTCACTCTCCAGATCGGTCAGCAACGCCGTCGCCAGATCGTGACTCAACCCCGCACGCACCACGATGCGCTGCAGGGTCCAGTCGGCCAACCCGTCGGCCATCGGATACGCCGGCACCAGCCACCCTTTGAGCCGCAACCGATCCGACAGGTCGTACAGCGACCACTTGTCGGTGTAACCGTCCCTCAGTTTCCACGCGAAGACCGGAATCGTGTCGCCCTTGCTGACCAGCTCGAACGGCCCCAACTCGGCGATCGCCGACGACAGGTACGTGGCCACGTCGATCGATCCCTGCTGGATCAACCGATAACCGTCGCGCCCCAGCCGCAGGAAGTTGTAGTACTGCAACAACACCTGCGCGCCCGGACGTGAGAAGTTCAGTGCCAGCGTCGGCATGTCGCCACCGAGGTAGCTGCAGTGGAACACCATGCTCTCCGGCAAGGCCTCGGTGTCACGCCACACGATCCATCCCAGACCCGGATACACCAGCCCGTACTTGTGTCCCGAGGTGTTGATCGACACCACCCGCGAGACCCGGAAATCCCATTCCAGGTCCGGCTGACAGAACGGCGCCACCATCGCACCCGACGCACCGTCGACGTGGATCTTGACGTCGAGCCCGGTGTTCTTCTCGATCTCGTCGAGCTTTGCCGAGATCTGTTGTACCGGTTCGTACAAGCCGTTGTAGGTCACGCCCAGGATCGCGACGACCCCGATGGTGTTCTCGTCGACGTACTTCTCCAATTCGTGCCCGTCGAACACGAAGTGCTCCTGCGAGACCGGCACCCAGCGGGGCTCGACCTCGAAATAGTTGAGGAATTTCTCCCAGCACACCTGCACCGCCGTCGACAACACCAGATTCGGCTTCTCGATCGACTTCCCCTCCGCCTTGCGCCGGGCCTGCCAGTGACGCTTGAGCGCGAGCCCGCCGAGCATCGCCGCCTCCGACGACCCGATTGTCGAGGTCCCGATGGACTTGTCGACATCCGGCACGTGCCAGAGATCGGCGATGATCTTCCAACACCGATCCTCGATCGCCGCGGTCTGCGGGTACTCGTCCTTGTCGATCATGTTCTTGTCGTAGGTTTCCGCATAGAGCCTGCGGGCCTCGTCATCCATCCACGTCGAGACGAACGTCGCCAGATTCAACCGCGCGTTCCCGTCGAGCATCGCCTCGTCGTGAACGATCTGATAGGCCGTCTCGGGCAGACTCATGCCCTCGGGGATGGCGAACTTCGGATACTCGGTGGCCTCACCGGGACGCACGAACACCGGGTTCACCGTCAACGAATCGTTGAGATTGGTGGTGGCGCGGGCATTGGTGTGCTTTCGCGTGGTCATGACTGATGTCCTTCCGACTGACGAGATGGGCGGTGGTGAGTGCACGAATGATGGGGGTCGGGGTCGTCGCCTCGTGAGGACTACACCTCCACCGGCGGATACAGCCGGTCCATGGTGTACTGCCTGTTGCGGCGCGCGGCCAGGGTCGAGACCGCCAGGAAGACCGCGGTCAGCACGAGTATGACCGCTAGGGACCCCCAGAATCTGTAGTCAACGTTCTCGGCGACGGTGAGTTGCCTCAGGCCCGTCACCGTGTAGGTCATGGGATCGACCCAGTGGATGTACTGGAAGGGTTTGGTCGTGGTCGGCACCGGATAGATGCCACCCGCCGAGGTGAGCATGACCATGAGGAAGGCCAGCGTCACCACTCTGCCGACCGCGAGCCCGAACAACGCGTTGAACATCTGGATCATCGCGAGGAACATCGCGACCATCAGCAGCATGAACCCGAAGGTCGCCCACGGGTGCGACGGTCGCAGTCCCACCGCGAACACCACCACCAGGTAGAGGATGGCGGCTTGCAGGAATCCGACGAAGAACGTCGGGGCATACGACGCGAGCACCACCCGAAACGAGTTGAGCCCCTGGGCGATCGGCCGGGCCTGCAGGGGTTTGAACAGCATCCAGGCGATGATGCTGCCGACGAACAACGCCAGGCCGAAGAAGAACGGTGTGAATCCCGTTCCGAAGGTCGACGCCTCGTTGAGGGTGGTCTCCTTCAACGCGACCGGCTGACCGAGCGTCTTCGCGAGTGCATCCTTCTGTGCCTGCGACCACTGGGGTACGGCCTTGATGCCCTCGTCGACGCCGGTCGCCAACTGTTGGGTACCTGCGGTGAGTTGTGTTGTGCCAGAGGCGAGTTGGTTGGCCCCGTCGGACAGTTGCACCAGGCCGCTGCTCAATTGGTCGGCACCCGAGCTCAGCTCACCCGCCGCCGACCTCGCCGCCTGGATGTCGCTGGCGAGTGTTCCACTCTGCAGCAGGCCCATCACGGCGCGCAGCGGGCTGTTGGGGTCGGACAGTTGTGCCGAGAGAAGGTTGGCATCGCCGCGGACCTGGGTGAGCTGATTGCTCGCCGTGGGCCCGAGGCCCTGATTCCCGAGAAAGTCCTGCACCGGCGCCAATGAACCGGCCAGTGCACGGACATTGGGGTCGAGGCTGGTGCGGAGTTGACCGATGACCGCGCCGAGCGCGTTGTAGGCCTGCGACTGGGTCTGTGCGGCCGCGTTCAGCTGGGTGGTCACCGCACCGGTATTGGCCGCGAGCCGGGTCGCGGTGGCACTCAGCTCGGCCGGACTGAGCCCGGAACTTCCGTTGAGCGCGTTGAGGATCGGCGTGGTCGCCGAGTCGACGGCACTGTTCAGCTCACCGAGGCCGGCGGCCAGCTGTCCCGCGCCGTCCTTGGCGGTGACGAGATTGGTCGAGAGTTCGTGCGCCCCGGTGTTCGCCTGTTTCATCCCGGTGTTGAGCTGGTTCACCCCCGATTGCACCTGCGCGAGCTTGGGCATGAGTTTGGTGACGTCCTGCAAAACGATGTCGAAGGTCTGGGCGCCGACCTGGGCGCCCACCTGGTTCACCACCTGTTCGGCGGCGTCCTGCCCCATCACCGTCGCCAGATAGTTGGTGGCGTCGTTGTAGGTGAAGACGAGCTGCGCCGAACGCGCATTGCCGCTCGCGGGCGACGAGACGGCCTCGCTGAAGTCCTCGGGCAAGGTGATCGAGAAGTAATACTTGCCGCCGGCCACCCCGTCGGCCGCTTCCTGCGCCGAAACCTCGTGCAGGTCGAGCTGTTTGGAGTCGACGAGCCCCTGCACCACCTGGTCACCGGCCTTGAGTGGTTGACCTTGCACGGTGGCGCCCTGGTCGGAATTGACCAGGGCGACCGGGATCTTGTTGACCGCGTCGAACGGATTCCAGAACGCCCACAGGTACAGCGCCCCATACATCAGCGGCATCAGGATGATGACGATGAGGGCGAGCCGAGGCATCCGCCCCCGGTAGTAACGCTTGAAATCGCTGCCAGGCGAGAAAGCGGCGAGCATCCTCTAGATCCGATCTTCTTGGTCGAGCTTGACGAATTCGTGGTCGGTGAGGTTGTGCACCTCGATGACATCGCGGAATCCCAGGTCCGAGAAGCCGCCGTTGACGTCGGCGGTGACGACGGTCTGGTGCCGGCCCAGGTCGATCAGCCGCTGCAGCAGCATGTGGGAACTGTTGACCCGATTGAGTCGGTCGACTCCCCCCACCACCAGCAACTCCGGCCTGGCGACGTTGGCCACGGCGATGCGGAACAGCGCCGCGGTCAACTCGGGCAGTTCCTCGACGTAGGCGTCCATCGTCGGTAGCGCGTACGGGCCGAAGACCGGCCGACAGATCCTCTCGAGATCGTCGGCGTCGGCTTGCGGCACCCACTTGTACCAGGGCGCATGCCACCGGATGGTCTCGGTGAGGACGTCGTGGACCCGGATCGTCTGCTCGATGTCGTCGACCTCGTCGATATCGGCGATCGCCGCCCGGGCGAACAGGTGCTGGGCCTTGTTGGTGCGTCCGAAGGCCGTGAGATGACCGGAGGACGGCTTCATCCGGCCGGCCAGCGTCAGCATCAGCGCCGTGCGGCCTCGACCGCCCGAACCGACCAGCACGGTGACGCCGCCCCGCCGAACGGTCAGGGTGGTGGGTCCGTAGATGTGGCCCCATGATGCCCGGACCCCGATGTCCTCGGCGATCAGCAGCGCTTCACCGGCCTCGGACGGGTCTGTCCGTGTGCCGGTCCCGGCGACGGGGATCTGTTCGGTCGGTGCTCCGTCGGCATCGTTGTCGTCCGGTCCGAAGTCGGCTCTCGCCTCTGTCACGGCTACCTTTCTCCCGTGCCCACACGCACGTTGTTGTCCGTGGCGGCCCGCTTTGTTCGCTGACCGAAGAATCCACCATCTCGACACTTCGCACGAATTCTCTGCACGCGGCCGTGAAACCAACGGCGTCATCTAATCTCAGCGTTCGTCGATTCGCCAACAAACTTCCACTTCGCATCCGAGCGACAATCGTCTCGCGAGCAGCCCATCGATTCATCCGTTCGGACCAACGCGGCACCCGGTACCGCGCTCGCGACCTCGCGAGATGCGGCTCTGCCGGGCTCGGGGCGAGCACTTTATCATCGGTATCGCCGCATTGTGGAGAAATCTTGGTGAATGCCACCTCGGCCCGCGCCGATCATCGGTGTCGGCGGTGCACGAATTGTGACACAGATTTGTTGCCCATCTGTCCCGAATCCGATGTCTCGACCTCCGCTAGGGTGACGACGACAAGATCGGCTATCAGTCAGCATGATTCGGCGTCACCGGGGTGATCGGAGTCGGCCCACGAGCGCCGCGGGCACCACATTCGAGGTGCGACATGGACCGATTTGGGACATGATGCCGACGAATCTGCGACAGTTCTCGGCATAACCCGAAGAATCGAGCCGGACACGACGTGGCGACCTATCGGTACCGGGATAATCGGAGTCCGGGGTCGCGCACTTTTCACGGTCGCCCGAAAAGAATTCACCCCTGCAGCAGGACCACCACGCGTGCACCAGGCGCACGCCTTCGAGAAAGCGGACCCAACAATGTGCACTCGCGTGATCTGGCCGGATGCCAACGGCTCGGTTGTCGTCGGTCGTAACATGGATTTCCACAAAGACCTCATGACGAACCTGTGGAAGCAACCCCGGGGAGTGCAGCGCGACGACGGGGTCAAGGGAGAACTCACCTGGACCTCGAAATACGGCAGCGTCATCGCCACCGCATTCGACATCATCTCCGTCGACGGACTCAACGAGGCGGGCCTCGGCGGACACGTCCTGTGGCTGGCCGAGTCGACCTACGGACAACTCGACGAGTCCCGCCCGGCGTTGAGTCAGGCGATCTGGCTGCAGTACTTCCTCGACAATTTCGCCACCGTCGCCGAGGCGGTCGCGTGGATCGAAGAGACGTCGGTGCAGGTCATCCAGATGCCCGATCCGACCGGTGGCAATCCGCCCACCATCCACCTCGCGCTGGACGACGCCACGGGCGACTCGGCGATCATCGAGTACATCGACGGTCGCGCGCAGGTCTATCACAGCGCCGATTACCACGTGATGACCAATTCCCCGACCTACGACCAACAGCTGACGCTGCTGACGCGCTGGGAGGGGCTCGGTGGCGATCAGCCGCTGCCCGGTGACACCGAGGCCGAGCACCGCTTCGCCCGCGCGGCCTACTACGCGAAGCGACTGCCGCAGCCGAGTACCCAGCTCGAATCGATCGCGAGCATGTTCAGCGTGATACGCAATGCCGCCCAGCCGTTCCGGATCCCCGACCCCGGCAAGCCGGATGCGTCGCAGACGATCTGGCAGGTCGTGCTCGACCTGACCAACAAGCGGTACGTGTACGAGTCGACCACCCGACCCAACGTGGTGTGGGTCGACCTCGCCGATCTCGATTTCTCCGAGGGCAGCGGGCAACTCAAGCTCGACCTGCTGAGCAAACTGTCCCTCGAGGGCGGGATCGCGGGCAACGTGGCTTCGGACTTCGCCGACGACGGACCCATGACGTTCCTGTCCTTCGCACTCCTCGAACAACTCGAGAAGGCCCAGGGCGCGAGCGCCGCCAAGTCCTGAGCGCGAGCGCCGCCACGTCCTGAGCGTCCCCCGGCGAGCGACGTCGGCTCGGTGCGATTTGCCGTGACGGTGGCGTACACGACATCGTGGACGCCACCGTACTCATGCAGCGAGAGGACATCGGTGTGGCCGCCACCCCTGCCGTCGCCGCGCTCACCGCGCAGTCGATACCCCATCGCGTGCACCGCTACCGCCACGACCCGCGAACCACCGCCTACGGCGCCGAGGCCGTCGACGTGCTCGGCGCGGCCTTCGGGGTGGCTGCCGAGCAGATCCTCAAGACGTTGGTCATCGAGTTGTCCGGCACCCGTTCGGGTCTCGCGGTGGCCGTAGTGCCCGTGCCGCGCTCGTTGTCGCTGAAGGCAGCGGCCGCCGCGCTCGACGCCGGGCGTGCGGTGATGGCCGACGCCAAGGCGGTCACCCGGAGCACGGGGTATGTCCTCGGCGGGGGCTCCCCCATCGGACAGCGCACCACCCTGCCGACCGTCGTCGACGAGTCGGTTCTGCGGTGGCCACACGTGTGGTGCAGCGCCGGGCGCCGGGGACTCGAGGTGGAGGTGGCCCCCGCGGATCTGATCGCGATCACCTCGGCGGTGACCGCCGACATCTGCGCCGCCGCGAGCTGACGGTCACGCCGCCCGAGCCCTGGCGCACTGCGGTAGACATGACGTCATGTGCGGACGTTATGCGGTGACCACGGACCCGGCGAAACTCGCTGCCGAGATCGACGCGGTGAACGAGGTGCCGGTTCCGCTGGACGCCGCGGCGGGCACACCGGGGTCACCGGGGCCCAACTACAACGTCGCGCCGACCACGACGGTGATGACCGTCGTCAAACGGCACGACCACGATGATCCCGACGACGACCCGCGACTGCGCGTGCGGGCCATGCGGTGGGGGCTCGTCCCGGCGTGGGCCAAGGAGGTCGGCAAGGGACCGCTGCTGTTCAATGCCCGCGCCGAGACCGCCGGGGAGAAGAGTTCGTTCCGGGCGTCGGTGGAGTCGCGACGCTGCCTGGTCCCGATGGACGGTTGGTACGAGTGGAAGAAGGGCCCGCCCGACTCCAAGGGCAAGCCGACCAAGGTGCCGTTCTTCATGTCACCGGTCGACGGAACCCGGTTGTTCATGGCCGGCCTCTGGTCGGTGTGGCACGACCGTACCGACGACGCGGCGCCGCTGCTGAGCTGTTCGATCCTGACGACCGACGCCGTCGGCGATCTGCGCGAGGTCCACGATCGGATGCCGCTGATCATGCCCTACGACAACTGGGACGCGTGGCTCGATCCCGACCACCGTGCGCCGGATACTCTTTTCGCGCCGCCGAGTGCCGACGTCGCGGCCGCGATCGCGATTCGTGAGGTGTCACCGCTGGTGAACCGGGTGGCCAACAATTCCCCGGAGCTCCTGAACCCGGTGTGAGGCCCCACGCCCGGTGGGTCAGTTGTCGGGGACCAGCACCGCCGCGCCGTCGAAACGTCCGGCCTTCAGGTCGGCGAGGGCGGCGTCGGCCCGCGACAGCGGGTAGGTGTGGGTGGTGGCGGTGATCCCGTACTCCTCGACCAGCCGCAGGAATTCGCGACCGTCGCCCCGGGTGTTGGCCGTCACCGAGCGGATCTCCTTCTCGTAGAACAGCTCTCGCTCGTAGTTGAGAGCCGGGATGTCGCTGAGGTGGATGCCGGCGATGGAGAGCACCCCGCCGCGGTCGAGGGCCCGCATCGCCACCGGCACGAGCTCACCCACCGGGGCGAAGGTGATCGCGGCATCGAGCGGTTCGGGCGGGGCGTCGTAGGCATCGACCGCGGAGACCGCACCCAACGACAGTGCCAGCTCGCGCGCCTGCTCCCCCCGCGTCATCACGTGCACCCGCGCACCCTGCGCGATGGCGATCTGCGCGGCGAGATGCGCGCTGCCACCGAATCCGTAGAGCCCCAACCGACCTCCGGGCGGCAGCGACGCCCGCATCAGCGCGCGATAGCCGATGATGCCGGCACACAGCAGCGGGGCAAGGGTCACATCGTCGACGCCGCCGGGCAGATGATAGGCGAAATCGGCAGGTACGGTGGTGAATTCGGCGTAGCCGCCGTCGACATCCCAGCCTGTGTAGGTCGAGTTCGGGCAGAGGTTCTCCGCGCCGCGCACACAGTAGCCGCAGGTGCCGTCGGTGTGGCGGAGCCAGGCGACGCCCACGCGGTCGCCGACCGCGTATCCCTGTGCGCCGGCGCCGAGTCCGACGACCTCGCCGACCACCTCGTGGCCCGGGGTCACCCCGACCCGGTGGACCGGCAGATCACCTTCGCAGACGTGCAGGTCGGTGCGACACACCCCGCACGCACGCATCCGGACGAGCAGCTCACCGACACCGGGTTCGGGGATCGGCTTGTCGACCGGCTGCAGCGGTCCGGGGCGATCCGAACTGTCGTGGTCCGACCCCGGGTCGATCGGCGCAGGTGTGGTGACGGCCCATGCACGCATGCTCACACAGTAGGCGCCATCCGGTACTCGTAGGCGTCGAGCGGAAATCTGCCCATCTCTCGCAGGGTGGTCAGCGTCGACGTGGGGCGCAGCAGTGCCGCCTCCCCCTGGTGGTTGAAGTAGTAGCTCCGTGAACTCGCGCAGTCGCCGCGGTAGAAGACCGACGAATCGAGCTTGTCGGTGACCTCGTCGAGGAACTGCGCATTCGCCTGCTCGGTGACCTCGAAGGTCGTCGCCCCGCGTCGTTTCAGCTCACCGAAGAGCCGCCCGATGTGGATCATCTGGCCCTCGATGGTGGTGAAGTACGACAACCCGCTGTACGAGTAGGGACTGTTGAGCGACAACAGATTCGGGAACTTCGGCATGGTCAGCCCCTGGTACGCCTGGAATCGGCGGGTCCGCCACCAGAGCCCGAGCTCCACACCGTCGCGCCCGAGAACCGGAAAGGCGGGAAAATTGCTGTCCCACAGATCGAATCCGGTGGCGAGAACGAGGGTGTCGATCTCGGTGCGCCGACCGTCGCCCGCGACGATGGCGTCGGGTTCCAGATGGCCGATCCCATTCGTCTCGAGGGTGACATTGTCGCGGATGAACGACCGGAAGTAGCTGTTGGAGAACGTCGGTCGTTTGCATCCGAAGTCGTAGTCGGGAGTGAGCGCGCGGCGCAACGCCGCGTCGGGCACCTGCGCCCGCAGATGCGCCCGTGCGAGCAGGGCGGCGGCCTTGTTGCCCATCTTGGCCTGGCGGAAGTGCAGCACACCGACCACCATGAGCAGTTCCAGCGCTGCCGTGTTCACCAGGCGCGCCGCGCGCTGCACCGGGGGCACCCGGGCGAACAATTGCTGCACCGGCTTCGGGATCGCCATGTCGACCTTGGGCACCACCCAGATGGGAGTGCGCTGGAAGACCGTCAGGTGGCGTGCGACCCGCGCCGCCTCGGGAATCAATTGCACCGCGGTCGCACCGGTTCCGATCACCGCGATGCGCTTGTCGGTGAGGTCGGCGGAGTCGTCCCAGTCGGCGGTGTGCAGGATCGTGCCCTCGAAGGAGTCGATCCCCGGGAAGTCGGGGATGTGGGGTTGGGAGAGGAAGCCGGTGGCGGTCACCAGATACCGGCACGTGCGCGCCATTCCGTCACCGGTGTGCACCACCCAGAACTGCTGCCGCTCATCCCATTCGGCGGACTCGACGCTCACGCCGAACTCCATGTGCCGCTTGAGATCGTAGGTGTCGGCGACGTGCGTCGCGTAGCGTTTGAGTTCGGGGCCCGGCGCGAACAATCGCGACCAGTAGGGGTTCGGCGCGAACGAGTACGAGTAGGTCACCGAGGCGATGTCGACGGCCAGGCCCGGGTAGTGGTTCACATGCCAGGTGCCACCGAGGTCGTCCTCGCGTTCGAGGATCGCGAGGTCGTCGATGCCGAGACGTCGGAATTCGATGGCCGCCCCGAGCCCACCGAATCCGGCGCCCACGATGATCACCTCGTGATGTGGTCGCATGTGCCCTCCTTCGCGAGGTCACGCGCCCGGGAGGTCACCGCGACCATTACCTGTTACCAGGCTTCACAGTAACCCACATCACCCTGGGAGGTCATCAGGGGATCGGCGACCCGTCGTAGAGCACGTCGAAGAACTGGGTGGCCACCAGGGTCTCGCCCTTGACCCGGTTGATGCCGAGCTGTTTGCGATACGCCAGCACATGCTGCAGTGACAACGCCGAATACAGCAGTGGCAGATGATCTTTGCGCTGCTCGTACACGCCCTTCGCGCCGCGCGAGGCGCGCAGGTCCGCACGGGCACGACTCGGGTGCATGAGGGCGTCACGGATGACTGCGGCCCGGATCATCTTCTTGCGGCCCTCGGGCACGACGACGAGCTCACCGGGATCGAACAGCGCGGTGTCGAACTCCTCGGCGGTGGCCAGCGTGCACCCGGCGGTCGGGCGCGGGTTGCACTCGACCATGTGGTGCACCCCGTCGTCGGTCATCAGGTAGTCGAAGCTCAGTTGTCCGTGCCAATTCAGTTCGCGTGCAATGCGTTGCGCGGTTTCCAGCGACTGCGGCGAATCCACCGACCGGAAGACCACGCCCCCGCGGTTGTCGATCGCGAGCGGGTGTTCGTAGCAAGAATGCAGGACGACCTCGCCGTGGTGGACCACACTCCAGCTGCAGCGGTCGACGCCGGCCAGGAATTCCTGGACCAGCCAGGGGTCCTCGGGGGTGGGCGTGATGTCGTCGAGGTCGGTCTCGCCGGCGAGCGGTCCGGTGTTGGTGGCGATGTCGAGACCGCCGCGCCCGAAGGCCGCCCGAGCGAACCAGTGATCCCAACGGCCGGTCGCGGCACGCAGTTCCGCCGGGCTCGTCGCGGTGATCGTCTCGGCGACGGGTAGGCCCAGCCGCGCGCACAGTTCGGTGAAACCAACCTTGTCGTGCACCATGCGCAGGGTGTCGAAGTCGGGGAAGAACAACTCGACGTCGCGGCCGACGGCGAGCTGATCTCGATGCCTGGCGAGATAGAAGACGTCCTCGAACATCGGCAGCAGCCAGTTGATCCGCTCGGAGTCGAGAATCCCCGCGATGGCGTCGACGTAGGCCTGGGTTTCCTGGGTGGGTGCGGGCACCACCATGTGCTTGCTCGCGCCCCGCGAATGGTTGCCCGGGGCCGATCGGAAGGTGTCGGTCGCGACGACGAACCGGCCCGTCTCCCCCAGCTTGTGGATCTCGTCGACGGCGAAGGGCATCCGGGACGTGGTGACGAGGATTCTGGGATCGACAGGCGCCATGCCACGACGGTAGTGCACCGACGGTTCGCCGAGTGAATAATCCGGGCCGACCGCCACCGCGCATCACGCCGGTGTGCGCCCGCCATCGGGGATACGCTGTGGAGCGTCATGGCTTCCCACACACCGACTCCCGGTCCCGGCGGAGGAGATCCGCGTCCCCCGACGCGCCGCACACTCGGTGCGGGGTCGGCGTTCGCGGCCGCCGTCGCCGCGTTCGCGGTGGTGATGATGGGCACCACGCTGCCGACGCCGCTCTATGCGATCTATGGCGCCGAACTGGGCTTCGGCGTCGCGACCACGACGGTGATCTTCGCCGTCTACGCCGCCGGGGTGATCGCGGCGCTCATCGTGTTCGGCCGCTGGTCCGACGTCATCGGCCGACGGCCGCTGTTGCTGGCGGGCGTCGTCATCTCCGCGATCAGTGCCGTCGTCTTCGTCACCGCGGGCGGGCTGGCCGAGCTCCTGGCCGGGCGCGTCATCTCGGGGCTGTCGGCGGGTATCTACACCGGCACCGCCACGGCAGCGGTGATCGAACTGGCCCCGCGATCCTGGCAGTCGCGCGCTCCGGCGATCGCCACCGCCGCGAACATGGGCGGGCTGGGGCTCGGCCCACTGGTGGCGGGCATTCTCGCGCAGTACGTCCCCGCGCCCCTGCACACCGTCTTCCTGGTCGACCTGGCGGCACTCGCCGTGGTCGGGGTGGCGATCTGGTTCGTCGCCGAACCCGCACGGCTGCGGCCGGGGGCCCGGCTGGGCGTGCAACGGCTGTCGGTGCCACCGCAGGTGCGCGAGGTGTTCACCGGGCCGGCGATCGCGGCCTTCGCCGGGTTCGCGGTCCTGGGCACCTTCACCGCGGTGGCGCCGTCGTTTCTCGCCAAGGTGATCGGCATCGACAATCATGCCGCGGCCGGGGCGCTCGTCGCCGTCCTGCTCGCGTCGTCGGCGACCATTCAGATCCTCGGGCGCAACGCGCCCACCGGTGCGGCGCTGATCGCCGGGTGCGCGACGCTCGTCGTCGGGGTGGCTGTCCTGGCCTGGTCACTGGCCGCGGCGTCGCTGACGCTGATGATCGTCGGTGCGGTGATCGCCGGTGCCGGGCAAGGTATTTCGTTCAGCAAGGGCATGGCGGCGGTGGTCGCGGCGAGCCCACTGGACCGGCGCGCGGAGGTGACGTCCACCTATTTCGTCGTCGCCTACATCGCGCTGTCGGTTCCGATCATCGGGCAGGGCATCGCCGCGGCCCACTGGGGTCTGGTGACCGCCGGGATCGCCTTCGACGTCGGGGTCGGGGTGCTGTGTGCGGTCGCGATGGTTCTCATCGCCGTGGCGTTGCGCCGGGGCCGATCGGCCGGGCGGGATTCGGCGACGTCCTAGGTCTCACCTCCGGGACATACCTTCATCGAAGGAAGTCGTCACCAGAGGGAATCGTCCTCGCGAGACCCTCCCCCGACGCCCGCGTCCTCGAGCGCGGCCACCAGCGAGGCGAACCGCGCGTTCGACGGCAGGTCCTCGACGAGCACCGGACGCAGCTCGTCGTCGGCGAGGGGGATACACCAGTTGGGATATTGATCGCCGTCGGTGCCGGGCTGGTTCTGGATGCGCCGTTCCCCGACCGCGTCCACCAGCGCCACCCCCAACAGCAGTGACGGGCTCGCCGCGATGAGTTGGTAGAGAGCGTTGATCGTCCGTGGATCGGTCAGCGGGATGTCCGGTGACCACAGGCCACGCTCGATCGCCAGCGCGAGGATCGCGTCGCGGTCGCGTTCCTCGCGGGCCCGGTCGTCGTCCTCGCTCTCGGTGAGCAGTCCGAGTTCGGCCCGCAGGGTGATGTGGTCGCCGGCGAGATAGCCGACCGTCGGTGGCAGATCGTGGGTGGTGACCGAGGTCAGACACAACTCCCGGTACTCTTCGGGCGGAATGGGCGCGTACTCACCGTGCTCGAACCACAGGATCGAGCAGCCGAGGATGCCGCGCGCGGCCAGCGTGTCCTGCACCGTCTTCTCGAACACGCCGAGGTCTTCGCCGATGACGACGGCCCCGGCGCGTTGTGCCTCCAGCGCGAGGATCCCGATCAACGCGTCGTGGTCGTAGCGGACGTAGGTGCCCTCGGCCGCGGATCGTCCCTCGGGAATCCACCACAGCCGGAACAGACCGAGGATGTGGTCGACGCGCAGACCACCGGCGTGGCGCAGCACGGTGCGCAGCATGTCGCGATAGGCCGCATATCCCGACTCGGCGAGTCGTCGCGGATGCCACGGTGGCTGATTCCAGTTCTGGCCTTGCTGATTGAAGCCGTCCGGCGGTGCGCCGACCGTCGCACCGGTGGCGAGGACCTCGCCGAGGGACCACACGTCGGCGCTGTCGCGACCCACTCCGACGGCGAGGTCGGCGATGATGCCGATACGCATTCCCGCCGCCAGTGCGGCGTGCTGGGCCCGGGCGAGTTGTTCGTCGCAGATCCATTGCAGCCACGTGTGGAACTCGATGCGTCCGGCCAGCCGTCGGCGCTCGGTCTCGACGAAGACCGGATCACCGAGTTTGTCGGACCACGCCGGACTGTCCCGCCCGTATTCCTCGACCAGCGCGCACCAGGTGGCGAAATCACGCAGGCCGGCGCCCTCACGACGACGGAACTGCCGGTACGCTGCGGCACGCGCCGCTCGCAGCGGAACCGCGTGCAGCAGCTCCAGCGCGGTCAGCTTTGCACGGAAGGCCTTGTTGCGCTTGATCTTCTTCGTCGAGACGTCGTCGGCGACAAAACTCTTGGCGAGTTTGTCGACACGTTTGCGGTCGGCCTTGGGCAGATTGACGTACTCCGCGATGTCGGTGATCGCGATGTAGAGGGGATTGACGAATCGGCGGGTCGCCGGCAGATACGGCGAGTTCTCGATCGGGGGCACCGGCTGCGCGGCGTGCAGCGGGTTCACTTGGACGAAGTCGGCGCCGTAGGTGCTGGCCGTCTCGGCGGCGATCTCGGCGAGGTCGGCGAAGTCACCGACTCCCCATGACCGTGCGGAGCGCACCGAATACAGCTGCAGCGCCGTCCCCCAGCGCTGCTCACCGCGCAGGGCGTCGGCGGTTCTCAGTCGCCGGGGCGTCACGATCAACGGCGCCGTCGCCGTGCTCCCGCTGATCTCGTCGGTGACCGAGATCGTGTGATATCCCGGCGAGAGTCCTTCCGGGACTGCGAAACTCGCGCGTCCGGTGAGCACGCCGTCGACGGGGCGCGGTTCCCACCACACGTCGAGTTGTACCGGGCGCACCAGGTCTCCGGCTTCGGTGGTGACCTCGACCTCCACGGGATTGCCGTGGGGCACATGGACCCAGAACACCGCGGCGTCGCCCTCGGTGACCACGGTGACCGGCGGGACCAACGCGCGCCAGTCGGCGATCTCGGCGTCGACGAGGGCGGCGTCGATCTCGGCGTCGGTGTCGGCGGCGATACCCATCGCCCCCAGCACCGCGCGCAGGGTCACCGCACTCACCTCGTGTTCGGCGGAGTCCCATCCCACATAGCTGGTCGCCACACCGGTGCGGCGCGCCAGCTCGGCCAGTCGTTGCCCTACCGAATCGGTCACGACTGCATCGTCTCATCGTCGGGGTCGTGGCGCTCGGGTTGCCGAGGACGCCGCCGAGGACTTGAATCAAGTGTGGCGTAGCTCACCCGGTGAGTTCGCCTGCATCTGTACCGCCCCGAGTGAGGAATCCCCATGTCCGACACGCTCACCCTCGATCCCGCCACCACCGCTCTCGTCCTCATCGAGTTCCAGAACGAGTTCACCTCCGACGGCGGTGTGCTGCATGATGCGGTCGCCGAGGTGATGGACAAGACCGACATGCTCACCAACACCACCTCGCTGGTGCAGGCTGCCCGCGAGGCCGGGGTGACGATCATGCATGCCCCGATCACCTTCGCTCCCGGCTACGGCGAACTCACCCGACACCCGTACGGGATCCTCAAGGGCGTCGTCGACGGCAACGCCTTCGTGAAGGGCACGTGGGGTGCGCAGATCGTCGACGAATTGGCACCCGCCGACGGCGACATCCTCATCGAGGGCAAGCGCGGACTCGACACCTTCGCCTCGACCAACATCGATTTCATCTTGCGCAGCAAGGGAATCGAGACGGTGATCCTCGCCGGATTCCTCACCAACTGCTGTGTGGAATCGACGATGCGTTCGGCGTACGAGAACGGATACCGGGTGATCACGCTCACCGACTGCACCGCGGCGACCTCGGTCGCCGAACACGACAACGCGATCTCCTTCGACTACCCCATGTTCTCGCATCCGGTCGAGTCCGCCGACGTGCGTGCGGCGCTGTGAGCCGCCCGACTCCTCAGAGGTGCAGGTCGCGCTGCCGGATCGCCGCCGTCGCGGCCACGCTGATCAGTCCGGTCGCCACCAGGTAACCCGCCGCCCACCACGGCGAGCCGCCACCGGCACCGATGAGTGCGGTCAGGATCAGCGGTGTCAGACCCGAGGCATAGATGCCGGAGAACTGGTAGACGACCGAGAGTCCGGTGTAACGCACCGGCGTCGGGTAGAGCGAGGCGAACAAGGTGCCCTGGGCGCCGTAGAACAGTGCGTGGACCACACCGAAGACGATCACGAGTCCGACGGTGAACCACACCAGGTTCTCGGTGCCGAACAGTGCGAAGACCGGATAGACCGCGACCGCGTAGGCGATCATGCCGATCAGGTAGATGCGTCGCGGCCCGTAGCGGTCGGTCAGCACCCCCGACATCGGCAGGCCCACCGCCATCACCAGAGCCGCGATGGTGACCGATACCAAGACCGGCACGCGAGGTAGGCCCAGACTGCCGGTGGCGTAGGCGATCGCGAACACCCCCCAGGTGTTGAACGCCGATCCCTCACCCCAGCGCGCGAGCAGACCGAGGACGGTGTTGCGGGTGTTGGGCGGGAGGACGACGTCGCGCAGCGGGGCACTCGACTTCTGCTCGAGCTCGGCGACCTCACGGAAGGCCGGGGTCTCCGAGACCTTCAGCCGCACCACGAATCCGATGACAACCAGCACGATGCTCAGCAGGAACGCGATCCGCCATCCGTAGACCAGGAAGTCGTGATCGTCGAAGGCCACCTGGAGTATCGCGAAGACACCGGTGCCCAGGGCGAGCCCGAGCGCAAGGCCGATCTGCGGGATCGACCCGAACAGACCACGACGCCGCGCGGGGCTGTGTTCGACGGCGAGCAGCACCGCGCCGGCCCATTCGCCGCCGAGGGCGAATCCCTGCAGGATTCGCAGGCACAGCAGCAGTACCGGGGCGAGGAACCCGATCTGCGCGGCGGTCGGCAGGACGCCCATCAGTGCCGTCGCCGCGCCCATCAGGACCATCGTCACCGCGAGGGTGCGTTTGCGGCCGATGCGGTCGCCGATGTGTCCGAACACGACGCCACCGATCGGGCGCACGACGAAGCCGACGGCAAAGGTCGCGAACGACAACAACGTTCCGACGAAGCTGCTCTGGTCGGGAAAGAAGACCTTGGAGAACACCAGGCTTGCGGCGGTCGCGTAGAGGAAGAAGTCGTACCACTCGATGGTGGTACCGAGCAGGCTCGCGGCGACGACCGTGCGTAGCCGGCGCCGCCGTGCGGCGTCGTCCTCGGCGGGAACGTCGGTGATGTCGGTCAGGGTGGAACTCACAAGTGCTCCACCGTAGGGATGCGTTCTGGGCACGACCAGGGTCACGATCACCGTGATCGTAATGTGGCGTGGCCGTGCGGCGCGGCTCGACTCAGCCGAAGAGCACTCCGGGATTGAGCAGACTCTGCGGATCGAGGGCGTCCTTGATGGCGCGCATCGTGGCCAGGTCGGTCGGCGAACGACCGAGTCGGATCCACGCCGTCTTTGCCCGGCCGATCCCGTGTTCGGCGCTGATGCTGCCGCCCAGCCGGGCGACGATCCCGAAGACGGCGTCGGTCACGGCGTCGGTCGCCTCGACCGGCACATCGAGGAGATTCACGTGGATGTTGCCGTCGCCGATGTGCCCGAACAGGATGGGGCGGCAGGCGACGTCGAGATGATTAGGCAGGTCCTGTAATTCGGCAATGGCGTGCGGAAGGGACCGGATCGGGAACGACACGTCGAGTTTGACGACCGGGGTCGTGGTGGCACGCGCGATGGCCTCGGTGTGACTCTCCCGGATCTCCCACAGCGCCCGCGCGGGACCGGGTTCGAGCACGGCGTCGACGATGCCCTCGGCGTCGTCGAGGAGGTCGACGACGGCTGTCTCGGTGTCACCGGCCCCGGAGACCTCGAGCAGAAGATGGTAGGGAGCGGGGGTGGAGACCGGACGTCGGCTGCCGTGTTCGGTAACGAGGTCGACACCCTCGCGGGTCATGAACTCGGCGGCCTCGATCACCAGACCTGCCTCGCGGGCCCGCCCGATCAGGGTGAGCGCATCGGCCACCCGCTCGAGTGCGGCTACGACGACAACGGTGGCGACCGGCGGGCCGACCAACCGGAACAGCACTCGGGTGATGATGGCCAGGGTGCCCTCACTACCCGCGAGCAGACCCGGGATGTCATATCCCACATTGTCTTTCACGAGCGGCGACCAGCGTCGCAGGACGTCGCCATCGGCGCGGACGGCCTCGATGCCACAGATCGCCGCGCGGGTGTTGCCGTGTCGGATCATGCGGATGCCACCGGCGTTGGTGGCGACGACACCGCCTGCGGTGGCGCTGTCCCGGGAGGCGAGGTCGACCGGGAACATCAGTCCGTGGACCGCGGCGTGTGCGTCGATGGCGGCGATCGTCGCTCCGGCCTGCGCGCCCACGCATCGTCCGATCGGGTCGACCTCGTCGAGATCGGTCATCCGCGCGGTGCTGAGAACGATGCGTCGGCGCCCATCCGCGGTCGCCGGTGGCACCGACCCGCCGACGAGGCCGGTGTTGCCCCCTTGAATACAGACCTGAATCTTCGCAGCGGCAGCCACTTTCATCACAGCAGCCACCTCGTCGACGGTGCGCGGCCGGACCACCGCGTCGGCGATGCCGGTATAGCGACCCATCCAGTCGACGAGATATCCGGCCATGGCGTCATCGTCGGTGAGCACGTTGCGCTCACCGACGATCTCCGCCAGAGCCGGCTCGAAACCGCTCATGTCAGTGCGTCTCGCTCAGGCCAGCGCCTTCTCGATCGGCACGTCACCGTCGTTGAACTCGATGACCCGCTTCGCGGTGGCCGGATCGGCGATCACCGCCGCGGCGACCGCGGCGACGTTGTCGCGACTGACCTCGCTCTTGGATGTCGCGCTCTCTGATGTTCCGGACCCGGCGGAGGTGTCCGATCCCCCGACCTCGATGCGACCGGAGCCCGGGTCGTCGCTGAGTCGGCTCGGCCCGAGAATCGTCCAGGCCAGATCGGTGCTCGTGAGATGGGCGTCGGCCGCAGCCTTGGCCTCGGCATAGGCGTAGAACGAATCATCTTCGGGGACACCGTGATCGGGTCCGGCACCGTAGTACGAGACCATGACGTAGCGCGGCACGCCGGCCGCCGCTGCGGCGTCGATGGAGCGGATCGCGGCATCGCGGTCGACCGCGAAGGTGCGCTCGGGGTTGCCGCCACCCGCACCTGCCGACCACACGACGACGTCGGCTCCGGCGAGCACCTCGGCGATGGCCCCGGTGTCGAGGTGCTCCACATCGGCGACGACGGGCGTGGCGCCGGTCGCGATGATGTCGTCACTCTGCGCCTGGTTGCGGATCACCGAGCTGACCGCGTCACCTCGTGCGGTGAGCAGCCGCGCCAGTCGCAGCGCGATCTTCCCGTGTCCCCCGATGATGATCACTCGTGCCACAGTGCACCTCGTTTTCGTGTTGGGTTCTGATTCGTCTTGGGCGGTCGGGTGCGGTTCGTCGCCATCCCGCCCTACTCCACCGTAAGCGCACGTCGACGGCGAGAATTCCCCGCTGTGAAACCGAGCACGCCCGAAGTACACATCAGAGCATCCCAGCTTTACTGTTCGCTTACTTAGCACCAGGAAACTATATTCGGCGGCGTACCTCCCGGAAGGAGCGTTCCGATGTCGACGACCGCACCGGACACCACGACCGCTGTCGAGGCCACCGCCACGCCCGACACCTCTGACGTCGCGGTTCTCTATCACCACCTGGTTCGGATCACGCGATCACTGCGCACCGGCGGCCAGGGCGTGCTCAGCGCGGGTGTGGCCTCGGCGCTGTGGACGATCATCAATCACGGTCCGCTGCGTCTGTCCGAACTCGCCGACCGGGAGTCGGTGACGATGCCGACGATGTCGCGCATCGTAGCCTCCCTGGAACAGCAGGGCTTCGTCGAGCGCGCGCCCGACCCCGACGACGGGCGCGCACGACAGCTCGTCGCGACCATCGCGGGCACCGAACACATCAACCAAGCACGCTCGGCGAGGGCCCAGATCCTCGGTGCGGCCATGGAACGCCTTGACCCGCAGATGCGCTCACATCTGACCGAGGGCGTGGTGGCCCTCGCCGCAGCTCTGGCCGACGACGAGCCCACCTGATCTCGATGAGCACGGGGTCGCACCCCGATGACCTCAGATCGTGACCGCCGAGAGCATCGACAGTTTCTCGTGGCTTTCGCTTCCGGGTATCGCGGTGTACACCAGCAGGGCGTGCGCGCGGTCCGGGTCGAGGAGCGTCTGACAATTCACCTCGATCAGGCCGAGGTCGGGATGCAGGAGACGCTTGACGTCGTCGGCGAGTCGGGTGCCGACGTCGTGCTCGTCCCACAATTCGGCGAACTGCGGACTCTGCGAACATAATTCGTCGGCCACCTGCGCCGCACGCGACCGCGGGCCCTGCATCGTCACCGCTGTCCGCAGGCGCGCGGTGTGCGCTCGCGCGTGATGGTCGTGATCGGCCTCGGGAAACCGTGCGCGTGTCGCCTCATCGGTGAACCACCGGTAGGTGATGCTGCGGCGATACCCGGTGTGAACACTGTCGTCACCGATGAGCGCCACGCACAACGCGTTCTGCCACAACGTTTCTCCCGCACTGTTGACGACCATCGCCGGGGTGTCGGCGAGCCGGTCGACGATCCGCATCATGCCGGGTCCGACGTGATCGTCGTGCGCCATCCGATCCGGTGGATTCAGACCGGCCAGCCGGAACAGGTGGTCGCGTTCGTCGAGCCGCAGGTGCAGCGCCTGGGCGATCGCGGCGATCATCTGCGCCGACGGATGCGGCCCACGCTGCTGTTCGAGCCGGCTGTAGTAGTCGGTCGACATCCCGGCCAACTGCGCCAACTCCTCGCGACGCAGCCCGCGGGTGCGTCGGCGGACTCCGGCGGGCAGCCCGACGTCGGCCGATTGCAGCGCATCGCGCCGGGAACGCAGGAACTGTGCGAGTCCGGCTCGGTCGATGGTGGTTCCGAGGCTGGTGATCATCTGTCCACACCTACTCCGGCCGGCCGGCACGATCCAGGGATCACCGATCCGTGGATGGGTAGGCCCTGGCGGGCAGGGGCACACCGATGGTGAAGTGGCATCCATGAAACTCACCGACAACACCGTCTTCATCCCCGGCGCGACCTCGGGCATCGGCCTGGGGTTGGCACTGCGCCTGCACGAGCTCGGCAACACCGTGATCATCGGTGGACGCCGTACGGCGCTGCTGGACGAGATCGCCACGGCCCACCCCGGCATCCACACCGTCCGCATCGACACCGCCGATGCCGACGACATCACCCGGGTGAGCACCGAAGTGCAGCAACGTTTTCCCGAGACCAACGTGCTCATCGCAATGGCCGGGATCATGCGCCCGGAAGACTTGACCACAAGCGGTTTCCTCGACACCGCGGAGGCCGTGGTGACAACCAACATCCTGGGACCGTTGCGACTGGTCGCCGCGTTCACCGAATTCCTCTCCGGCCGTCCCGACGCCACCATCATCACCGTCTCCTCGGGACTCGCCTTCACCCCGATGGTCGCCACCGCGACCTACAGCGCCTCCAAGGCGGCGATTCACTCATTCACCGACTCGTTGCGAGTGCAGTTGGCGCCCAAGGGGATCGACGTCCTGGAGCTGGTCCCTCCGGCCGTACAAACCGACCTCATGCCCGGACAGGCGCAGGCCGAGTGGGCGATGCCGCTCGAGGAATTCCTCGACGAGGTGCTGAGCCTGCTGCCCGACGCGACCGATGAGATCCTCGTCGAACGGGTCAAGCCGCTGCGCCATTCGGAGGCGCAGGGCACGCGTCGTGAGCTCATCGAGCAACTGGCCCAGCTGAGCTGATCGATGTGTCCGCCGGCGAGTGCCCGCGGTCAGGGGAGTTTGACCAACGCTTCGGTCATGACCGCACGCGTGAGTGCCTCGAACTGCTCGTAGTGGCCATGATGGCCGTACTTGGCGCGCAGCGTCGGCCACGGCTCGAACGCGGCGGCCGCGCCGACGACGTTGCCCTCGTGGATGTAGGCGGGCAGCACGTTCTGGATAGTGGTGTCACGTCGCAGCCGCTTGACCGTGTCCTGGTGCAACACCGACGACGGCCGGTACTTGCTGATGACGACTCCGAGCTCGCGGATGTCGCGTCCGATCTCTTCGGCAAAGTCGGCGACGTGCCGCTGGACATGCGGAATGGCGTAGGTGGACAACACGTCCGGGATGGTCGGGATGAGGAAGCCGTCGGCGCAGGCGAGTCCGTTGAGGGTGAAGGGTCCCATGGTGGGTGGGCAGTCGATCAGGACGAAGTCGTAGTCGTCGGCGACGGGTGCGATGGCGCGGCGCAGGATCTCCACGGCGGCGGCGTGGTCGTCGGCCAGTACCCGCCGCGCACTCAACTCCTCGGCGAGCTCGATCAGGTCCAGCGATGCCGGTAGCAGGTCCACACCGGTGACCTCCGCCACCGACGACACCCCACGCTGTAGCACGGCCTCACGATCGAAATACGCGGTCCCGTCGAGGGCGTCGGAGAACAGCGTGGCAAGGGTCCGGCCCCGATCGTTGAGTTCGAGCCAACGCTCGGGGCCGATCATGACCGTCGTCAGGCTGGTCTGGGCGTCCAGATCGATCAGGAGCACCCGTTTGCCGAATACGGCGGACAAGAATTCGGCGACCCCGGCGGTCACCGTCGTCTTGCCCACCCCGCCCTTCAGACTGATGGTGGCGATCACCCTCGGCATGAGGGGAGGGTAACCGCAGTGGGGTCATCGTCGCAGGTCGACGCTTTCTCTGCGAGTCTGCGTCGGCTGGTCTGCTCCGGCTCCCCCTCTCCGGGATCAGAAGCCGGACGACGTGGGTCCGCCCTTGCTGCGGGAGGCCCGGAACAGCATGATCGCACCGTAGACGGCCAGGCCGATCAGACCGATCCAGAACAGTCCCTTGAGGATTGGTCCGAGCATCGCCAGTGCGATGAGGACGATCGCGATGATGCCCAGGACCTTCCAGAAGTTCGGGCCGTTGCGGCGTGCGCTGCCGTCGTGGGTGGTGGTGGCGTCTGTTGTGGTGTTCATGACTCCACCATGCGCCGTCCGTCGGCCGAATTCACTGGTCAGCACGGTTTCTGGGGGAAAGATCAGGGGTCTCCCCCATCCGAGCCGCGCCCTGCGGCGCGGGCCCGGGGGTCGGGGTCACCGGTGGTGTAGTGGCAACCCAGGACTGCGGGACCACTGATCGCACGGCGGTCCCGAAACCAGGCGACGCACACGTCCGCGACGCAGCCGCGTGAACGGGTGAGCAGATATCCGTGCGTGCAATCACGGAACCGATCCTCGTAGTTCCAGCGGTCGAGCATCGCGCGCGGTACCGCGTATCCGGCAACCGCCGGGATGGTCATCACTGTCGTCGAGAGCCTGACCATGAAGGTTTGGTCACGCAGTACCAGGATCTGAGCACACGGCACGTCGCCGGCATCGTCGGAGTCGTCGTACTCGGCGGGACCGAGGTCGAGGACGCCGCCGGCGGGGATGCCCGCCACCGAGTCGGCGAGCCAGTCACGCATCGCCGTCCAGGCCAGGACCGGATCGGGTTCGCCTGTTTCGGGCGTGACGAGATCGGGTGTGTTGGGGTCGGGTGTGTTGGGGTCGGGAGCATCGAAATCGGGGGTGTGTGGGTCGAACACCGTGGCCTCCTCTGCGTCGGGATGGGCCCAGTGAAGCATCGGCCACCGACAATAACTCGAACGCGAGTGCGAACCGTCGACGGCGGTCGCCTCACCAGCGGGAATGTGAACACGGTCACCGGCGCTGGCGCGGCGCGCCCGCGCGCCCGGCGGTGCGCGGATGCGGAAGGCAAGATCGTCATCATGCCGATCCCCGAATTCATCCGTGATCTTCGTGCGCACGTCGGACATGCCCCGCTGTGGCTGTCGGGGGTCAGCGGGGTCGTGGTCGACGACTCCGGCCGCGTGTTGCTGACCCACCGAGCCGACACCGAGGAGTGGGCAGTGGTCTCGGGGGTCCTCGAGCCCGGCGAAGAACCCGCGCACGCGATCGTTCGGGAGATCGCCGAGGAAACCGGGATCACCGCGGTCGTCGACCGTCTGACGAGTATCGACGTGACACCGATGATCACCTATCCGAACGGGGACCAGACGCAGTATCTCGACGTGTGCTTCCTCGCGCGGCACGTCGACGGCGAACCACGCGTCGGCGACGACGAGAACCTCGCGGTGGCCTGGTTTTCCCCCGACGATCTGCCGGAGCCGCTCGCGGAGACCACCCGCCACCGTGTGGCCCGCGCGCTCGACGGCGACGAACGCGCCTGGTTCCATCGCTGAGGTCGATCTCGCTGAGGTCAATGTCCTGAGGTCAATGTCCCTGAGGTCAACGTCACCGTCGGAATATCGCGCGGCCCGGGTGTCCTTGAACCGAACATGGCCGATTCCCCGAACACCAACACCCCAGACACCAACGACAACACCCTCGACATCGACTCCGCTGCGGTGACCGCCCGTCAGGTCGTCGCCGTGCGGTACGGCGACCCGGTCGAGGCCCTCGAAGTCGTCAAGGCCGAGTTGCCGGTCCCCGATCCGGGGCAGGTCGTGGTGGCGGTCGAGGCGATCGGGGTGAATCCGATCGACGCGAAGATCGTCCGGGGTGTCATGGGCACCGACGAGTCCGCGTTACCGCGACCGATCGGCAACGAACTCTCGGGCACCGTCCGAGCCGTCGGACCAGGCACCAACGATTTCGCCGTCGGCGATCCGGTTATCGGCTATCCGGTCCCCGGCGCGTACGCCGACCACGTCGTGGTCGGCACCGACCGGCTCCATCGCCGACCCGAAAGCCTCGACGTGCAGCGCGCCGCCGGCCTGTTGCTGGCGGGCGTGACGGCCGCTGATGCCGTCGCCACCGCACAGATCGCCGGCGGCGACGTCGTCGTTGTGCACGGCGGCGCGGGTGCGGTCGGTGTCGTCGCCGTCCAGCTCGCGGTGAAGGCCGGGGCGACGGTCATCGCCACCGCCGCGCAGACCAATCACGCATATCTGCGCGGACTCGGGGCGATCCCGGTCACCTACGGCGATGGGCTGATCGAGCGCATCCGTGAGGGCGCACCCGGCGCGGTCACCGCAGCCGTCGACACGGTCGGCACGGACGAGGCGATCGACGTCTCGCTGGAACTTGTCGTCGATCGTTCACGCATCGTGAGCATCGCCGCCTTCGGACGCGCAGCGGAAGGAATCGTGGTGATTGCCGGGCCGAGCGCCGCCAGCAATCGCCACAGGGCCGAGGCGATCGAACCGCTGATCGCCTCGGCCGCCGACGGATCCCTGGTGACCGAGGTCGCCGCGACGTACCCTCTGGACAGGGCCGGTCACGCGTTGGCCGACCTGTCCGGGCGCCACCCCCGGGGCAAGTTCGTCCTCCTCCCGTGAGGCATTCCCCTCGTACGCACCCGGCGGGTCCACACTCCACCATCACAGTGAAAGGTGTTCCATGACAGTCCCTTCCATCACACTCAACAATGGCGTCGAGATTCCTCAGCTCGGTTTCGGTGTCTTCCAGATCAAGCCCGAGGACACCGTCGAGGCCACCCTCTCGGCCCTCGAGGTGGGCTATCGTCACATCGACACCGCGCAGATGTACGGGAACGAAGCCGAAGTCGGTGAGGCAGTACGCAAGTCGGGCATACCGCGCGACGAGGTCTTCATCACCACCAAGCTCAACAACAGCTTTCACGCCTTCGACGACGCCCTCGAGGCCACCGACAAGTCCCTGGAACGGCTCGGTGTCGAGCACGTCGACCTGTATCTGATCCATTGGCCGCTGCCCGAGGTCGGCGATTTCGTCGAGACCTGGAAGGCCATGGAGAAGATCTACGCCGACGGCAAGGCCCGCGCGATCGGTGTCTCCAATTTCCAGAAGCATCACCTCGAGCGCCTGTTCGCCGAGACCGAGGTCGTGCCCGCGGCCAACCAAATCGAAGTACACCCCTACCTGACCCAGAACCCGTTGCGCGCCTTCAATTCCGATCACAACATCGCCACCGAGGCATGGTCGCCGATTGCGCAGGGCGACGTCCTCGATGATCCGGTGCTGAAGAAGATCGCCGAGGATAAGGGCCGCACGGTGGCACAGGTGGTGTTGCGCTGGCACATTCAGCGCGGCGACATCGTCTTCCCCAAGTCGGTGACGCGCTCGCGGGTCGAGGAGAACTTCGCACTCTTCGACTTCGATCTGTCCTCCGAGGACATGGCTGCCGTCGACGGCCTCAACAAGGACAAGCGGCGCGGACCCGATCCCGACACGTTCAATTACGTTCCCTGACCGACCCCGTGTCCTGACCCAACTTTGACCTGACCGGCCCACCCACCGACCCCTCCGGCGCGCGCCGTGAGCAGAATGTGTCCATGCACATCTCGCGGCGCGCGCACCGGGTGGCACCCTTCTACGCGATGGAGTTCGCCAAGAAGGCCGCGGCCGTGGAGGCGGCCGGGCACAGGGTCATCCGACTCAACATCGGCGAACCGGATTTCGGCCCGCCCCCGCAGTTCCTCGCCGCAGCCCGCGACGCCGCCGACGGCCGGCCGATGGCCTACACCGAGGCCCTCGGCACCGTCGAGCTGCGCGAGGCGATCGCCGGGTTCTACGCGACGCACTTTCGCGCCGAGGTCGATCCTCGTCGGGTCGCCGTCACCACCGGCGCCTCGGCGGCGCTGCTGCTGACCTGCGCTGCGCTGATCGACGACGGCGACGGGGTGCTCATCGGCGACCCGTCCTATCCGTGCAATCGGCAGTTCGCCGAGAGCTTCGGAGCGCGGGTGTCGTTGATTCCCACGACACCGGAGACGTATTACCAACTGACACCGGACCTCGTCACACGGTCTTGGCACGAGGAGACACGCGGGGTGATCGTGGCCTCGCCGTCGAATCCGACGGGCACCTCGATCCCCCACGACGACCTGCGTCGGCTGTGTCGCGAGGTCGGCGATCGCGGTGGGTGGAGCATCGTCGACGAAATCTACCTGGGCCTCGCCGATCCCGACGCCGACGGCCATCCGCCGCGCAGTGTGCTCACCGACCCGACCGCAACGGCGTCGACCGTCGTCATCAACAGTTTCTCCAAGTACTTCGGCATGACCGGATGGCGGCTGGGGTGGGCGATCCTGCCCGACGGCCTCGTCGACGTCGTCGAGCGGCTCGCGCAGAACTACTACGTCAGCCCGCCGGCCCCGGCGCAGCACGCGGCATTGAGCTGTTTCACCCCGGAGTCGCTCGGTGTCGCCGAGGATCGTCGACGGGAGTTCGTCAATCGCCGTCGCCTCGTCCTCGACGGCCTCGAGCGCATCGGCCTACCCGTCCCGGTCCCGCCGGACGGCGCGTTCTACGTCTACATCGACGTCTCGCCGACGGGCCTGGGGTCGGCGGAGTTCTGCGACCGTGCCCTGCTCGAGGCGCACGTCGCGCTCACCCCGGGCAAGGATTTCGGCGTCGCCACCGCCGACGACCACATCCGGCTGTCGTATGCGGCCTCGACCGCCGATCTCACCGACGCACTCGAGCGGTTGGAGCGCTTCGTCGGCGACCTGGCAGGGTAGTCGCCATGGCGACACCCACACCACACTCCGCACCACACGCCGCACCGGACGCCGCGACCGACCGCATCGCCCGCGCTGCCGACGACTGGTTGCGTTCCACCGACACCTCGGCCCTGCCCGGCGTCGTCACCGGGGTGAGCACCGCCGAGCAGACCGTCCACCTCGGTTCCGTCGGCCCGATCGCCACCGACTCGGTACTCGCCCTCTACTCGGTCACCAAGTCGCTCACCGCAACCGTCGCGCTGCAACTCGTCGACGACGGCGTCCTCGACCTCGACGCCCCCGCTGCCGAGTACGAGCCCCGTCTGGCCGGACTCACCGTGCTCGACGGATTCGACGACGACGGCACGCCACGCCTGCGGGAACCGGCAAGCATCCCGACCACCCGGCAACTCCTCACCCACACAGCGGGTTTCGCCTACGCCTTCTTCGACGCGGACTTCACCCGGGTGGCCCGGGCCCAGGATCTGCCCGACGTGGCCACCGGCACCGTCGAATCCTTGGGGACGACGCTGATGTTCGATCCCGGCACCCGCTGGGAGTACGGAACCAACCTCGACTGGGTCGGATTGGTGATCGAGGGCATCACCGGCCACCGCCTCGGCGACACGATGACGCAGCGGTTGTTGACGCCACTGGGCATGTCCGACACCGCCTTTGCGCGCGACGGTGCCGCACTGGCCCGCGCCGCCGCACTGCACGCCCGTCTGCCCGACGGCTCCCTCAAGGCGCTGCGCGCCCCGACGGCGCCGGATGCACCACCGGTCGACATGGGCGGGCAGGGCCTCTACTCCACGATCCCCGACGTCCTTCGGTTCCTGCGGCTGTGGCTGCGCGGCGGGCGCACCGAGCACGGCGAGCAACTCCTGCGACCGGAGACGGTCGCCGCGGCCACCGCCGATCAGCTCGGTGACCTGCAGGTCACCGCACTGCCCGGCGTCGATCCGCGACGCACCCGCGACGCGGAATTCTTCCCCGGCATCGCCAAGGGCTGGAATCTTCTCGCGATGACCAACGAGACCGACGCCCCCACCGGGCGCCGCGGCGGCTCCTACGGGTGGGCCGGACTGGCGAACGTGTACTTCTGGATCGATCCGTCGAGCGGGATCGCCGGCGCCTGGGGGACCCAGCTCTTCCCGTTCGCGGACCCGACGGCGATGAGTGCGGCTTTGGATTTCGAGGCCGCGGTGTACCGAGCGCTCGACGACTGAAACGCCGACGACGCAGACCCCGACGACCGGCGCAGACCTGTGTCGACTTCGGGTTTGTGTGTCCTGCAGGACACACAAACCCGAAGTCGACACACATTCACCGCCGGTCAGGCCGCCATCAGCGCGAGGTGAACCAGCCAGTGACGCACCTTGGCGACCACGGTGCCGCGCCGGAGATCGTCCCAGACCCAGCGGATCACCATGATGCCCATCGCGCGGAGCGCGTCTTCGCGTGCCTTCTCGCGCAGCACGACCTCGGTGACGTCCTCTCCGGGCCTCAGTAGCTTCTGGTACTTGACCTTGCCGTCGAACTCCCCGACGAGCAGACCGTCCCAGTCGAAATCGGTCCGGGCGACGAAGATGCCGTGCTTGTCGTAGAACTCATGCTGCAGCCGAGCCGGACGCAGCCCGGCTTCGATCAGTTGGGCGCGACTCCACGACTCCCCCGGGCTCTCGGCATTTCCGTCGGCGAAGCGCAGTGCATGCCGGGCCCGCCCGACCCCGCGACGAGAACCGGCCAGCATCATGGCCATCACCTCACGATCGGCACCCCGCCGGAGCGCGGCGTCGAAGACGGCCAGTGCCCTCGCGAAACCGTCGGCGCCGCAAGCGACATCGACGGCGGTCCGTTCGAGCGAGGTCACCGACACGCCGTCGATCACGACGGTGTGCGCCTCGGACACTTCGCCGACGTGACAGTGCAGCGTCGTGGTCCGAAAGCCCGTCGGCGCGGTGCGGTGTACGCGACGGAAGTTGGGTTCGAGCATGGCGAGGCCGTGGACCGCGGCCGCGCTCTGGTGACTCAACGGCGCGTCGGAGGTCCCAGTGAGCACCGTTGCGATCGCGGTCAGTCGGTGCAGTTCCTCGGGCTCCCGGCGCACCGCCTCGGCGTAGACCCCGCGGACGATCCGCACGATCTGCTTGGTGCGCACCGCTCGGGCGAGATCCTCGTCGGTCAGTCCGACCGCGATCACCGACGCTCGATGGATGAGGCCGTGGGTATCGGCGGGAAAGGTCATCATGCCGAGTTGGACGCGGCACGCCTTGCCGCAGTTCCGCCCGACGTCAGATCTGCCGCGGATGTGTGTCGACTTCGGGTTTGTGCGCCCTGCAGGACACGCAAAGGCGAAGTCGACACACATCCGCGCTGGTCAGCCTGTTCCAGGTCCACCACAACCGCCGATCCACACCAGCGGATATGTGGCCAGTCTCACAGTGAGACGGGTGTGAGACGCGTCACGCGGTTGTATCGGTAGCGCTTCAGCCCGCAGGCCGACACCGCGTCGGCTCTTCTACAGGAGGCGCACATTGAGCAGGCAGAGCTTGACCAAGGCCCATGCGAAGATCACCGAGCTGTCGTGGGAGCCCACCTTCGCCACCCCGGCAACCCGGTTCGGAACCGACTACACGTTCGAGAAGGCACCAAAAAAGGATCCGCTCAAGCAGATCATGCGGTCGTACTTCCCGATGGAAGAGGAGAAGGACAACCGCGTCTACGGCGCCATGGACGGCGCGATCCGCGGCAACATGTTCCGTCAGGTCCAGGAACGCTGGCTCGAATGGCAGAAGCTGTTCTTGTCGATCATCCCGTTCCCCGAGATCTCGGCGGCCCGCGCGATGCCGATGGCCATCGACGCCGTCCCCAACCCGGAGATCCACAACGGTCTCGCGGTACAGATGATCGACGAGGTTCGTCATTCGACGATCCAGATGAACCTCAAGAAGCTGTACATGAACAACTACATCGACCCGGCCGGCTTCGACATCACCGAAAAGGCCTTCGCCAACAACTACGCGGGCACGATCGGCCGGCAGTTCGGCGAGGGATTCATCACCGGTGACGCCATCACCGCCGCGAACATCTACCTGACGGTGGTCGCCGAGACGGCATTCACCAACACCTTGTTCGTGGCGATGCCCGACGAGGCCGCGGCCAACGGCGACTACCTGCTGCCGACGGTCTTCCACTCGGTGCAGTCCGATGAGTCCCGGCACATCTCCAACGGCTACTCCATCCTGCTGATGGCCCTGGCCGACGAGCGCAATCGTCCGCTGCTCGAACGGGATCTGCGCTACGCATGGTGGAACAACCACTGCGTCGTCGACGCCGCGATCGGTACCTTCATCGAGTACGGCACCAAGGACCGCCGCAAGGACCGGGAGTCCTACGCCGAGATGTGGCGTCGGTGGATCTACGACGACTACTACCGCAGTTACCTTCTGCCCCTGGAGAAGTACGGGTTGACCATCCCGCACGATCTCGTCGAGGAGGCCTGGAACCGCATCGTCGACAAGCACTACGTGCACGAGGTCGCCCGCTTCTTCGCCACCGGCTGGCCGGTCAACTACTGGCGGATCGACGCCATGACCGACACCGACTTCGAGTGGTTCGAGGAGAAGTACCCCGGCTGGTACAACAAGTTCGGCAAGTGGTGGGAGAACTACAACCGTCTGGCCTACCCCGGCAAGAACAAGCCGATCGCCTTCGAGGACGTCGACTACGAGTACCCGCACCGCTGCTGGACCTGTATGGTGCCGTGCCTCATCCGCGAGGACATGGTCACCGACAAGGTCGACGGCCAGTGGCGCACCTACTGCTCGGAGACCTGCGCCTGGACCGACAAGGTGGCGTTCCGCCCGGAGTACGAGGGTCGACCGACCCCGAACATGGGGCGCCTCACCGGTTTCCGCGAATGGGAGACGCTGCATCACGGCAAGGATCTCGCCGACATCATCACCGATCTCGGCTACGTCCGCGATGACGGCAAGACCCTGATCCCGCAACCGCATCTGGATCTCGACCCCAAGAAGATGTGGACGCTCGACGATGTGCGCGGCATCCCGTTCGGCAGCCCCAACGTGGCGCTCAACGAAATGAGCGATGACGAGCGTGAAGCTCACATCGCCGCCTACATGGCCAATAAGAACGGGGCCGTCACGGTCTGATCCGTGACGCCCTGATCCGGAAACGCCGGGAGCCCCTGGCGAGGGCGTATCGAGGCCCACCACCGCACGCGTGACCTCGATGCGCCCTGGCCGTTCCGGCCACACCCGCACACCGCCTTGCGCCCCAGGAGACTTCATGGCCGACACCCACAAGATCAGCTTCGAACCCGTCGACATCGAGATGGAGGTCGGCGAGGACGAAACCATCCTCGACGCCGCATTCCGACAGGGAATCCACCTCATGCACGGCTGCCGCGAGGGCCGTTGTTCGGCCTGCAAGTCGTACATGCTCGAGGGCGACGTCCAGATGGACGACTACTCCACCTTCGCCTGCAATGACGCCGAAGAGGCCGAGGGTTACGTACTCCTCTGTCGCACATACGCTTACAGCGACTGCGAGATCGAGCTCCTCAACTTCGACGAGGACGAACTCCTCGGCGGTGCACCCATCCAGGATGTCACCACGAAAGTCGCTGCCATCGAACCGATGACCCCCGACATCGTGTCCCTGAAACTCGATGTCGTCGAACCGGAGTCCGTGGAGTTCAAGTCGGGACAGTATTTCGACCTGTTCATCCCGGGCACCGAGGACAAGCGGTCGTTCTCGATCGCCACCACCCCGGCCACCCCGGATCGGCTCGAGTTCCTGATCAAGAAGTATCCCGGTGGACTGTTCGCCGGCATGCTCACCGACGGCCTGTCGGTGGGTCAGGAGATCAAGCTGAACGGTCCGTACGGGTCGTGCACCCTGCGCAACGGGCACGTCCTGCCGATCGTGGCAATCGGCGGCGGCGCGGGGGTGG
>NZ_MVPX01000342.1:0-12047 GCF_002043085.1 Gordonia sp. i37
CCGGCCTGAACCGTCCGGTTCGGTTCTATTACGGAGCCCGCACCGCCGCCGATCTCTTTCTACTCGACGAAATCGCCACTCTCGGTGAGAAGATCGACGACTTCTCGTTCACCGCATGTCTGTCGGAGAGCACCGACAACGCACCCGAGGGCGTCACCGTCATCGGCGGGAACGTCACCGACATCGTCAACGACAACGAAGCGGACCTGGCCCGAACGGAGGTGTATTTCTGCGGTCCCCCACCCATGGTCGATGCAGCTCTCGCACTGGCGGAACAGCATTCGGTTCCCCACGACCAGATCTTCTACGACAAGTTCACCAGCCCGGCATTCGACTCCTGATCACGACCACCGCGGTCGAGTCAGCCTGAACGACAGGAACGAAAGGTATGTCCGCACCAGCGCAACCCCGGGAACGCAGTTTCCCGTCCATCGAATTCACCGACGCCGAGGCCGGCGCACGGGAATTCCCGAGCAGCCGAAGCCGCAAGTACAACTACTATCAGCCCTCCAAGAAGCGCGCCACGATCTACGAGGACGTCACCGTCGACGTCCAGCCGGATCCCGAACGGCACCTCACCCAGGGCTGGATCTACGGCTTCGGCGACGGCCCCGGCGGATACCCGAAGGAATGGACCTCGGCGCAGTCGAGCAACTGGCATCAGTTCCTCGACCCCAACGAGGAGTGGGAACAGTCGATCTACCGCAACAACTCCGCGGTCGTGCATCAGGTGGATTTGTGCCTGCAGAACGCCAAGCGCGCACGGGCCTACGACGGCTGGAACTCCGCGTGGCTCAAGTTCATCGAGCGCAACCTCGGAGCCTGGATGCACGCCGAGAGCGGCATGGGCCTGCACGTGTTCACCTCGATTCAGCGGTCCGCGCCGACCAACATGATCAACAACGCGGTGTGCGTCAACGCCGCCCACAAACTGCGTTTCGCGCAGGATCTGGCGCTGTTCAATCTCGACCTCTCCGAGGCCGAGGAGGCGTTCGACGGGTCGGCGCACAAGGAGGTCTGGCAGTCGGCTCCCGAGTGGCAGCCCACCCGCGAGGCCGTCGAACGCCTGACTGCGATCGGCGACTGGGCCGAATTGTTGTTCTGCTCCAACATCGTCTTCGAGCAGCTGGTGGGCTCGCTGTTCCGGTCCGAACTGGTCATGCAGGTCGCCGCCCGCAACGGCGACTACATCACCCCGACGATCGTCGGCACCGGAGAGTACGACTACGACCGGGACCTGAACTACTCGCGCGCCCTGTTCCAGATGCTCGCCCGCGACGAGAAGCACGGCATCGACAATCGGAAGCTGTTCTCGCGGTGGATGTCCGAATGGGTTCCCCGGTGCCTCGACGCCGCGCGCGGACTCCAGCCGATCTGGTCGCAGCCGGCGGACAAGTCCGTCACGTTCTCATCCAGCCTCGAACACGCGAAGACCAAGTTCGCCGATGTCCTGGCAGCCATCGATGTCGATATCCCAGAGGAGTTGAACAAGTGAGCACCATGCAATTCGGAGCCGACACCGAGTTCTCCAACATGTGCGGTGTGACGCTCATGAACACACCGATCGGACGCGTCGTCGCCGACGTGATGGGCGCCAAGGACGGTGTCGAACTCACCGAATACCCGTCGATGATCCGCGTCGACGGGGTCAACCGCCTCGACTTCGACTACGACGAACTGACCGACGCCCTCGGCCAGGACTTCGACGGATCGATCTTCGAGGAGATCAGTTCGACCCACTACGGACGGATGGTCCATCTCGACGACAAGACCATCCTGTTCGCCAGCCCCGAGGACGCCGCCGAGTTCATCGGCTTCGACCTGACCGCCTCCTAGGAGCGGTCGCCAGAGAACTTCGCCGCCGGGGTCATTCCGCCCCCGCAAGCAGGCCCCGGCGGCGAATTCCGCCATCCGACAAGACACCACAGCACCAGTTTTCAGCCCACACAGCCCCGTCAACGCCGCGAGAGAGCGAGTGATACCGATGTACGAGAAGAATGGCGACAAGTATTTCATCGTCGATGCCCACGTCCACCTGTGGGACGGCCGCGAATCCAACCAGCGCAACATCCACGGCAAACAGTTCATCGACTGCTTCTACGACTATCACCGCAATCTCAGTCCCGCCGAGGAGCTGTGGGATTACGACACCTACTGCTACTACGGCCCCGATCGCCTCATGCGGGATCTCTTCGAGGAGGGGCCGGCCGATCACGCCATCTTCCAGGCCACCATCCTGCGGGATTTCTACGTCAACGGTTTCGCGCAGGTCGACGACTCGCTGAAGCTCTGTCAGGACAATCCCGGCAAACTCACCTACAACCACGCCTATGATCCGCGCGACGGCGAGGACGGCCTCGAGCAGCTCCGCCGCGACGCCGAGACGATGGATCTCAAGGGCGTGAAGCTCTACACGGCCGAATGGCATGGCGACTCACGGGGATACAAGCTCGACGACCACTGGTCGCGCCGGTATCTCGAGGAGTGCATCAAGCTGGGCATCAAGAACGTGCACGTGCACAAGGGCCCCACCATCCGGCCGCTCGACCGCGATGCCTTCGACGTCGCCGACGTGGACAAGGTCGCCACCGACTATCTCGACCTGAACTTCATCATCGAGCACGTCGGGCTCCCCCGCCTCGAGGACTTCTGCTGGATCGCCACCCAGGAGTCGAATGTCTACGGCGGTCTGGCCGTGGCGATTCCGTTCATCCACACGCGACCGCGCTACTTCGCACAGATCATCGGTGAGCTCCTGTACTGGATCGGCGAGGACAAGATCCTCTTCGCCAGCGACTACGCGCTGTGGACACCGCAGTGGCTGGTTGAGCGTTTCGTCGACTTCCAGATCCCGGAGGACATGACCGAGTACGCCCCGATCACCACCGATCAGAAACGAAAGATCCTCGGCCTCAACGCCGCCGCGCTGTACCCGCACATCGAGGTGCCCGCCGAGCTGCGCATCCCCACCGATGCCGCCGACCCGGGAGCCGAGGTGGCCGCGGGCGCGAAGGATGCGGTGGCATCATGACGGCGCTGTCGGAGCCGACCGATACCGATGTGATGGTCGTCGACGCGGTGCTCGGGGCACTCGGTACGGTGCTCGATCCCGAACTCGACCAACCGATCACCGAGTTGAACTTCGTCCGATCGATCTTCATCGACGACGACGGGGTCGCCGTTCACCTGCGGTTGCCCACGTCGTTCTGCTCGCCCAACTTCGCGTATCTGATGGCCTCCGATGCCCTCGACGCACTCGAGGACATCGACGGCATCGGGGATGTGCGGGTCATGCTCGACGACCACCACGACTCGGACAAGATCAACGCCGGGCTCGCCGCGCACGCCGGCTACAAGGGCACCTTCGGTGTGGAGGCCGAACAGGATCTCGAGGAGCTGCGGCTGACGTTCCTGCGCAAGGCGCACACCGCGGCGATGGAACGCGCTGTGGCCAAGCTCATCTCGTCCGGTCAGGCCACCGTCGAGGACTGTGAGCATCTGTTGCTGCGCGATCTGCCCGACGGCCCCGCCAAGTGGGCACTGCTGCGCCGCCGCGTGCAGCTGGGCCTGGGTGTGTGTCCCAACTGCCGGGTCGTCGTCGGTGAGGACGGCACCACGCTGCCGCCCGAGCAAATCCCGATGCGATTGCGCTTCGCGCGATCGGTGCGGATCTCCATGGAGGGCAACAGCCATTTCTGCCGCGGCCTGCTGGCCACCCGTTACGCCGACGACGGCGAGTGTGACGGCACCAGCGGCCCGGTCATCACCAATCTGCGCACCAGCGGGGGCGCAATCGACGAGAAGAGGTCGGCATGAGAGCAGTACAGGTGGTCGGATACCACGACAAGTTGCAGCTCAACGAGATTCCGGATCCGGAGATCACCGGGCCACTCGATGTGATCGTGCGCATCGGCGGTGCCGGCGTGTGCCGGACCGACCTGCACATCCTCGAGGGCCAGTGGGAGGCCAAGAGCGGTGTGGCCCTTCCGTACACGATCGGCCACGAGAACGCCGGCTGGGTCGAGGCGATCGGCGATGCCGTCACCAACGTCGCGGTGGGCGACAAGGTGATCCTGCACCCGCTGATCACCTGCGGGCTGTGCCGGGCGTGCCGCGACGGTGACGACGTGCATTGCGAGAACAGCAAGTTCCCCGGCATCGACACCGACGGCGGCTACGCCGACTATCTGAAGACGACCGCCCGCAGCGTGGTGCGCATCGACGACTCACTCGAGCCCGCCGCGGTGGCCGCACTCGCCGACGCCGGGTTGACCGCCTATCACGCGGCCGCCAAGGTCGCGCGGATGACCCGCCCCGGTGACACGTGCGTCGTGATCGGCGCAGGCGGATTGGGCCACATCGGGATTCAGGTGCTCTCGGCGATCTCCGGAGTCACCATCGTGGTGCTCGACCGCAACCCCGACGCGGTGGCACTCGCCGTCGAGGTCGGTGCGCACGAGGGAATCGTCGCCGACGGCAACCACATCGAGAAGGTTCTGGCACTGACCGATGGCAAGGGCGCCGAGGCGGTGCTCGACTTCGTCGGCGAGGGCGGCGCGACCGCCGAGGGTGTCGCGATGCTGCGGCAGGCCGGCAACTATTTCGTCGTCGGGTACGGCGAGAACATCAATGTCCCCACCATCGACATCATCTCGACCGAGATCAACTTCATCGGCAATCTCGTCGGTTCCTACAACGACCTCACCGAACTGATGACGCTGGCCGCCCAGGGCAAGGTCACGCTGCACACCGCGACCTATCCGCTCACCGATTTCCAGCAGGCCCTCGACGACCTCGATGCAGGCAAGGTCAGGGGGCGCGCCATCCTGATCCCCTGACCGCACCCGAGAACACCGTAAACACCCGAAAAGATCTACCCCGCAAGATATTCGAGAAAGGTTGGACAACATGGCCAAAGAGTTGCGCTACAACGCCGAAGCGCGGCTGCGGCTGGAACGGGGCGTCAATGCCCTCGCCGACGCGGTCAAGGTGACGTTGGGACCCAAGGGTCGCAACGCCGTCCTGGAGAAGCTCACCGGACCACCGACGATCACCAACGACGGTGTGACCATCGCCCGCGAGATCCAGCTCCGAGACCCGTTCGCCAACATGGGCGCCCAACTGGTCAAGGAAGTCGCCATGAAGACCAACGGGGTCGTCGGTGACGGCACCACCACCGCGACGGTCCTGGCCCAGGCCATGGTCCGGGAGGGCCTGCGGGCCGTGGAGCAGGGCGCCAATCCGATGCGGGTGCGGCGGGGTATCGAACGCGCCGTCACCGCCGTCCTGGGCTCGCTGACCGAGCAGGCCGTGCAGATCGGCGGCCGCAGTGACCTCGAACGCATCGCGTCGCTGGCCGCCAGCGACGACGAGGTGATCGGTGAGGTCATCGCCGCCGCCGTCGAACACGTCGGCAAGAACGGCGTCATCACCACCGAGGAGAGCGACACACTCGGGCTGTCGGTCGAGGTCGTCGACGGCATCGAATTCGATCACGGGTACATCTCCGGGTACATGGTGACCAATCCCGAACGCATGGAGGCGGTGCTCGACAACCCGGTCGTGCTGCTCACCAACAAGAAGATCACCTCGGTGCAGGAGATCATGCCTGCCATCGAGGTCGCCAAGCGTGCCGATCGGCCACTGCTGGTGCTGGCCGAGGACGTCGACGGACCGGCCCTGCAACTGCTCGTCGGCGGCAACATGCACAACACGATGCGGTCGGTGGTGGTCCGCGCCCCGGGATTCGGGCATCGCCGGATCGCCGAACTCGAGGATCTCTCGGTCGCCCTGGGCGGCCACGTGATCGCCAAGGACACCGGGATCGAACTCTCCGAGGTCAGCATGGAGCACCTCGGCACCTGTGATCGCGTGACCGTCACCGAGAACGAGACGACCATCGTCGGCGCGCACGGCGAGCAGGAGCTCGTCGACGCCCGGGTGCGCCATCTGGAGGCCCAGCTCGAGCGGGCACGAATCGACGCCGACCGCGACGCCCTGGAACTGCGGATCGCGCGGATGACCGGCCGGGTCGCGGTGATCCGGGTCGGCGGTGTCACCAGTGTCGAGCTCAAGGAACGCATGCTGCGGGTCGAGGACGCCCTGGCCGCGACCCGGGCAGCGGTGGAGGCCGGGATCGTCTCGGGTGGCGGCACGGCACTCGCCCAGTCCCACCGGGCCCTGGAATCGCTGGACACCTCCGGCGATGAGGGCGCCGGTGTGCAGGTGGTGCGCAACTCGCTGGCCGAGCCGCTGTTCTGGATCGCGACCAACGCCGGCTACGACGGCGAAGAGGTGGTCAAGGTGGTGACCGGGCTGCCCCTCGGGCACGGGTTCAACGCCCTGAGCGGCTCCTACGGCGACATGTTCGACGAGGGCGTCATCGATCCGTGCAAGGTGACCCGCGCGGCATTGGAGAGCGCCGCGTCGATCGCGGCATTGCTGATCACCACCGAGACAGCGGTGGTCGAGGAGGTGCTCGGCAACCCCGGCGCCATCCCCGCGCCGGGCTTCGGCGATCTGGCCGAGGGCATGGTCCGCCCGTCCAACATCTACTGAGTCGTGTGTGTGCCGGGTCGACGGGCCCGGCACACACCGCCCGGGAATGATCGACGCCGAATCATTCCCACCCAGGACTGGGCCGGCCGCGATCCGGACGATGAGATTCGTTCGCGGCGTTGATCGCGGCCGGTCCTCCCCAGGGGGTACACTCGCAGCAGGTGAGACCCAGATCACAGCGGAGCCCCCGATCGCAGAGGAGCCTTTTGCTCGGTGATTCCACAGCCCACACCACCAGCAGCCATGTCCACCGCAGCGATCGCCAGAGCCCGGGAGAAATTCCTGAGCGACGACGCGCTCGATGATGCCGTCCGCGACTCGATTTCGACGTCGTGGAAGCGTTCGCGTGCGTTCAACGTCCACGCCGATCGTCTCGAGCTGCCGTTCGTTCGCGAACCGAACCTCGAGGGCCCGTTGGTCAGTGCGGCCCGCCCGATCCTGAGCCAACTCGCCGACGATCTGTCCACCGAGCCGGTCTCGATCATCCTGACCTCCGCCGACGGAGTGGTGCTCTCACGCACCACCGCCAGCCGCCGCCTGCAGCAGATGCTCGACGAGGTCAGCCTCGCCCCGGGGTACAGCTACAGCGAGGAGCACGCCGGCACCAACGGAATCGGCACCGCACTCGAGACCCGCCAGCCCACCCTGGTCCGCGGATCCGAGCATTACGCCGGATGTCTCGGGCCGCTGTCCTGCGCGGGTGTGCCGATCGTGCACCCCATCTCCGGGGCGGTCGTCGGCGCCCTCGACCTCACCTGTCCGTCCGACGACGAACACCCCTCGACGCTGCTGCTGTCCCTGGCCAAATCCGCCACCTCGCAGATTGTGCACCGCATGGTCTCGCAGGCCAGCGAACGGGAATCCCGGCTGCTCAACGCCTACCTCGCCACCTGCCGGCGAGCCCCGCAGGCGATGGTGCTCGCCATCTCCGGCGACGTGGTGCTGATGAACCGTCGACTGCGCCACAGCATCGATCCCGGCGACCAACTCGCGATCCTCGAACACGCCGTCGACCAGTCCCCGGACCGGGTGTCGGCGAATCGCGTCAGCACATTGCCCAGCGGTCGGGTCGCGCGATTGTCACCGGTCGACGAGCACTACGACTCCGATACCGCGATCGCGGTTTTCCGGGTCCATCTCCTCGATTCCGCGCCCACGCCTGCTGCCTCCACCCCGCTGCGTCCCGTCGCCTCGTTGCCCGGGGTGGTCGGACGCAGCTCGTCCTGGCGGCAGTGCTGTGCACGGATCTCCGGTCACGTCCAGGCCGGGCAGTGGATCGCCGTGGCCGGCGAAAGTGGTTCCGGCCGTACAGCTTTGCTGCGCGCTGCCGCCGAACGCTACCAGCCGTCGACGACGCGGATCTTCACCGCCGACGATTTCGATGCCGACCCCGATTCCACGTCGGACAGTGACGAGGCCCTCGACGCCCTCGCCATCGAACTCGACCGCGACGGGTTCTGCATCATCCTGCGTGACCTCGACCGGGTGCCCGCCCACACCCAGGCCGCGATCGCCGACCTGCTGCCCGGCCGGGAGTACGCCGGCTGGCTCGGCGTCACCACCGCCCTGCATTCGGCCGATGCCGCGTCGATGCTGTTGCCCTTCTTCGGCCACACCGTCGAGTTGCCGCCGTTGCGGCACCGCATCGAGGATCTCCACGATCTCGTACCTGCCCTGCTGCGCCAGCTCACCCGTGGACGGGAGCTCACCGTGGCCTCCGACGCCATGGCTCAGCTCAGCAAGTACGGGTGGCCCGGCAACGTGGCCGAATTGCGCCAGACGCTACGAGAGGTGGTCACCCATCAGCGTTCCGGGGTGATCGGCGTCGGCCAACTCCCGCCACGGTGCCGGACCACGAGTCGGCACACGCTCACCCGCATCGAGGCGCTCGAACGTGATGCGATAGTGCGCAGTCTGGAGGAGAACGGCAACAGCAAAGCTGCTGCCGCACATGCGCTCGGGATCTCCCGCGCCACGATCTACCGCAAGATCAAGGAGTTCGGGATCGTCACCTGACGCCCGGCGGACATCCGAGGACCGACAGCGCGCGACGGGCCGACGGCGTCGGCGTTCACCCGCCATGAACTGCCACATCCCCGCCATGAACTGCACAAAGGCGCTACCGTCAAGGAGTGGACATCGACGATCAGCGCGCATACCTCTGTGCGGCGGCCCACCAACTCGCCTCGGCGGGCCACACGATCGGCACCGGTGGCAACCTCTCGGCCCGCGTCGGCGAACACGTGCTGGTCACCCCGTCGGGCTGCCGGCTCGATTCGGTGTCGCCCGAGCAGCTTGTGGTGGTCGATCTCGACGGGACCGTCGCCGTTCCCACGCCGTACCGCCCGACCTCCGAACTGCGCATCCACCTCGACATCTACCGCACCTCGTCGACCGCCGCGGTCGCCCACGCACACCCGATCGCATCGGTCGCCGTCGGCAACATCGTCGACGAACTCCCGGCGATCCATTACACCGCGGCCATGCTCGGGGGCTCGGTGCGCGTCGCGCCGTACGCGGTCTTCGGCAGCCCCGAACTGAGCACGGGCATCAACGAGGCACTCTTCGAACGCACCGCCGCACTGATGCGCAATCACGGTGCCATCGCCGTCGGCAGCAACATCGAAACCGCATGCGAGCACATCGAACTACTCGAGTGGCTCTGCGAGGTCTACCTGCGATCGGTCAGCGCGGGCACCCCCGCGGTCCTCGACGAGACCCAGCTCATCGAGGTCGTGGCGACTGCCGCACGCCGCCACTACACCCCGTTCCCCGGCCGCGAGCGGTGATCGGACCGCTCCTGCGCCCGCACCATGCGTGAGGCCATCCGCGCGTAGGCCGCGCCGAGTTGCAGCGGATCACGGTGGGCACGGCTGGGAAACCAGCGACACACGTCGACACACAGCGACGAGATCGCGAGGATCACGTCGTCGGCGTCGTCGGCGAGGAACTCGCCCGCCTGAACCCCTCCGGTGATGATCGTCGTGAGAATCGCCGTCGTCTCGTGCCGTAGGTCGGCGATCGCCCGAAAGTGCTCGGGCCGCAACGCCCGCATCTCGTACTGAACCACCTTGGCCAACTGATGATGACGCGCCTGCCATTCGGCGAAGGCGGCCACCACGGCGCGCAACCGGTCCGAGTACGGTGCGGACGGTTCGTCGGCCGCCCGGATCGCGTCGTTGACCGCCTGATGGCCCTCAAGCGCGATCGAGTACAGCAACTCCTCCTTGGACCGGAAGTGCGGGTACATCGCCGCCGCGCTCATCCCGAGTCGCGCGGTGATCTGCCGGGTCGAGGTCCCCGAGTACCCGAATTCGGCGAATGCCGCAATCGCGGCAGCACGGATGCGTTGCGCCGCAGCCGATTCGGTGGCATGCACGGACGCCATCACCTCACCTCCCGGTTCCCAGGGCCCGCCGATGTTGACGACGAACCGCCACACCAGGCAGTATAAGCAAGTGCTCATAAAATGAGCGAGTGCTTGGCTGCACCCCGGACGAAATGGAGCGTCATGGCCGAACCGCTGTCCCGTCGCGACCTGGAGTTCCTGCTCTACGAATGGCTCGACGTCGAAAAGCTCACCGAGCGTCCACGTTTCGCCGAGCACTCCCGGGAGACCTTCGACGCGGTCCTCGAACTCTCCGCCGACATCGCAACCCGGCGCTACGCGCCCTACAACGCCCTCGGCGACACCCACGAGCCCTACGTCGGCGACGACGGCACCGTGGTCCTGCCCGACGAGATCACCTCGGGCATCAACGAGTTCCTCAAGGCCGGGCTCGTCGCAGGCTCCTTCGACGAAGAACTCGGCGGGATGGCACTGCCGACGGTGGTGAACCGGGCGAGCGCCGCATGGTTCCAGGCAGCCAACGCCGCGATGTCGTCCTACACCTTCCTCAGCGTCGGCAATGCCAACCTGATCGCCGAATACGGCACACCCGAACAGATCGACACCTGGGTCCGACCCATCGTCGAGGGCCGCTACTTCGGCACCATGTGCCTGTCCGAACCGCAGGCCGGCTCGTCGCTCGCCGACATCACCACCAAGGCGATCCCCGCGACCGACGGCACGTACCGCGTCACCGGCACCAAGATGTGGATCTCGGCCGGCGACCACGAACTCGGCGAGAACATCGTCCACCTCGTGCTGGCCAAGACCCCCGGTGGCGGGCCCGGCGTCAAGGGCATCTCCCTGTTCATCGTGCCCAAGTATCTCCCCGACGGCACCCGCAACGACGTCGCACTCGTCGGGCTGAACCACAAGATGGGCAACCGGGCCACCACCAACTGCCTGCTCAACTTCGGCGACGGGACCCACTCCCCCGACCCCACTCCGGGAGCAGTTGCGTTCCTGGTGGGCGAGGAGCACAAGGGCCTGTCCTACATGTTCCACATGATGAACGAGGCACGCATCGGCGTCGGATTCCTCGCCACCTCACTGGGATACGCCGGTTACCTCGCATCCCTGGAATACGCCAAGGTACGCACGCAGGGCCGTCCGGTCGACCAGAAGGACCCCACCAGCAAGCCCATCCCCATCGTCGAACACGCCGACGTGAAGCGGATGTTGTTGGCGCAGAAGTCCTATGTCGAGGGATCGCTCGCGCTGGGACTGTACTGCTCCAAGCTCGTCGATCTCCAACAGACCGGCGACGACGCCGAGCAGGCCCGCGCCGGACTGCTCCTCGACGTGCTGACCCCGATCGCCAAGTCCTGGCCGTCGCAATGGTGTCTCGAGGCCAACTCCCTGGCCATCCAGGTCCTCGGCGGTTACGGGTACACACGCGAATTCCCGGTCGAGCAGTACTACCGCGACAATCGGCTGAACCCGATCCACGAAGGCGCCCACGGCATCCACGGCCTGGACCTGTTGGGACGAAAGGTCGTCATGCGTGACGGTGCGGGACTGACCCTGCTGGCCGAGACCATCGGCGACACCATCGCCAGAGCCGCGGCCGATCCGGCGCTCGCCGAATACGCCGCCGCACTGCGCACCCGACTCGACACACTCGTCGCGACCACCGTCGCCGTGTGGTCGGCAGGCGACGTGGCCGTCTCCCTGGCCAACGCGACCGCCTACCTCGAGGCCACCGGGCACATCGTCATCGCCTGGATGTGGCTCGAGCAGCTACTCGCGGTCGGCGCGTCGACCGGCGACTTCTACGACGGCAAACGCGCTGCGGCACAATACTTCTACCGATACGAACTGCCGAAGACCGGGCCGCAGTTCGAGCTGCTGGCCGCACTCGACCGCACCACCCTCGACACCGATCCGGCCTGGCTGTAGCCCACCGGCCACACACCGTCGATCCACCACGCAGTCGACCCACCATCACGAAGGAGCTCCCGAAAGTGTCCGTCCTCGATATGTTCTCCCTGACCGACAAGGTCGTCGTCGTCACCGGCGCCTCGTCAGGTCTCGGCGTCTCGTTCGCCATCGCCTTCGCCGAAGCCGGCGCCGACGTCGTCCTGGCCGCGCGCCGCACCGA
>NZ_MVPX01000343.1:0-2225 GCF_002043085.1 Gordonia sp. i37
GGTCGCGTCGACGTGCTGATCAACAACGCGGGCATCGGCACCGCGGTGCCGGCGACACGGGAAACACCCGAGCAGTTCCGCAACGTCATCGACGTCAATCTCAACGGCTCGTACTGGATGGCGCAGGCGGCCGGCCGGGTCATGCAGCCGGGTAGCTCGATCATCAACATCTCGTCGATCCTGGGCATCACCACCGCCTCGCTCCCGCAGGCCGCCTACGCCGCGAGCAAGGCCGGGATCATCGGCCTCACCCGCGATCTCGCCCAGCAGTGGGGCTCCCGCAAGGGTATTCGCGTCAACGCACTGGCCCCCGGATTCTTCAAGTCCGAGATGACCGACGGCTACAAGGACGGCTACCTCGACTCACAGATACCGCGCGTCGTGCTGGGCCGCACCGGTGATCCGGTGGAGCTGGCCGCGACGGCGGTCTGGCTGGCCTCCCCGGCCGGCGGCTACGTCACCGGCCAGACCCTCGCGGTCGACGGCGGCATCACCGTCACGTAGGTCCGCGTACCCATCACGTCCGGTGCGCGATTACCCGAACGAGCGAAAGGTCAAGGCAGGCAGTGCGGTACGTGGCGGTCGGTGACAGTTTCACCGAAGGCGTCGGCGACGAACCCGATGGCCCCGACATCCCGCGCGGGTGGGCCGACCTCGTCGCCGAGGGGCTCGCCGCCGCGCACGGCGGGATCGACTACGCCAACCTTGCCGTGCGCGGCCGGCTCCTCGAACCCATCGTCACCGATCAGGTCGACGCCGCCCTGCACCTCGAACCGTTGCCGACGATGATCACCCTCAACGGCGGCGGCAACGACATGTTGCGCACCGGCGACCTCACCGGACTGGTCGAGCTCACCCGCTCCGCGGTACGCCGATGCCGTGACGCCGGAATCCGCGTCGTCCTCCTGGCCGGCGCCGACCCCTCGGATGGTCTGCCCTTCGGGTCGACCATCCGGCGCCGCGGCGAGTATCTCACCAACGAGGTCGCGACCATCGCCATCACCGAGGACGTGGAATTCATCGATGTTTTCCACGACACCGAGATCCGCCGCCCCGAATACTGGTCGCCGGATCGGTTGCATCTCAACGCGATCGGCCACCGCCGCGCCGCCGCACTGATCCTGCGTGGCCTCGGGGTGCCGACGCCGACCCCTGCTCGCCCCGAACCGCAACCGCGTCCGCCGCGCCTCGTCGCGGAGGCCGGGTTCGTTCGCGAGCACCTGTTCCCGTGGGTGATGCGACGCCTTCGCAAGCAGTCCTCCGGTGACGACCGAACCGCCAAGTATCCGGACTGGGTGTCGGTCGACCCCGCCGGCATCGGCTGAGGCGAGCACCGATCACACCATCGACGAATCCCGGCTCGCGTCCGGCGACCGCGCGTCGTCGAGTGCCGCCGCGCGGAAATCCCGGGAGAAATCGATCCCCCGCATCTGCGCGAGGTATTGACTGGCGAACCCCGGATACATGGTGGCGTTGAATCCGTCGTCGGTGAGATACCAACTGCGGCAACCGGAATTCCAGGTGGTGCTCTCCAGGCGTTTCTGGATCGACCGGTTGTAGGCATCTTGGGCGGGCCGGTGCACGTCGAGCAACCGCAATCCGCGGTCGACGATCAGCGAGATGGCGGTGACGATCGCATCGATCTGTGCCTCCATGTACACCAGCGCCGAATTGTGCCCCGGGCCGGAGTTCGGGCCGAAGGTGAAATAGAGATTCGGATACCCCGACACCGCGATCGACTTGTACGCGTATGCGCCACCGGACCATTCGTCGGCGAGCACTCGACCGTCACGGCCGCGGATCGGGATCGGCGATCCCTGCTTGGACACCTCGAACCCGGTCGCGAACACCAGTGCGTCGAACCGTCGCTCGATCCCCTCCACGGTCCGCACGCCGTGTTCGCAGATCCGCGCGATCGGCCACGTCACCAGGGTGCAGTTGTCGGCTTGCAGTGCGGGATAGTAGTCACTGGTCATCAGCAGCCGCTTACAGCCGGCCCGGAAATCCGGGGTGAGCTGTCGCCGCATCCACGGATCACGCACCTGGGCAACGAGATTGATTTTCGCCACCCCTTCGATGACCCGGGTGAACGGCGTGTTCCACACGGCGCCGAGCGCCACCGACTCGTGCCCGAGGTACCAGAGTTGACGTGCCAGCCCCTGCGAATACGGCACCGTCCGATATACCCGTCTGGTCAACGAGGAGATCCGACGATCGGCTCCCGG
>NZ_MVPX01000344.1:0-3890 GCF_002043085.1 Gordonia sp. i37
GGCGAGCGGACTGGCCATGGTCACCACGCCGGTTGCCGAGGCCGGGCCGGCCCGCGGTCTCGCCGTTGCCGGCGTCATCGGTGATGTGGCGGCGACCCGGCTCATGGAGCGTCGTATGGATTCGGTTGCGGCCGAACCGCTTCACCACGGGCGTGCGGGCACGCTCAAGCGCTGGGCGGAACGGCTCGCCGTCGTCGGCGGTATCGGCGCACTGTTCTCGGGCCGGTCCCGCACGGTGTCTGCGGTCTCGGGGGTGACGTTGCTAGCGGCGTCGGCCTGTACCCGCTTCGGGGTCTTCCACGCGGGCATTGAATCGGCAAAAGATCCGCGCTACACCATCATTCCGCAGAAACGCCGCCTGGCGGCCCGCCGAGCGGCCGGTATCACCGACGATTCGATCACCACGGGTTATTGACACCGTGGGTCAGGCTCGGCATCGGCGACCCGGTGTGGGGATGGAGCCGACTCGGGTACTGCGGTGAGAAGATGAACCGATTGCCGCCCTGACGTTTCGCCTCGTACATGGCCAGATCCGCCTCGCGGAGGAGGTCGTGGAGATTCCACGACGCGGCGGGCGCACCGGCCACCCCCACACTGATGGTCACCGGTGGCGTCGCATGTGCATGGACGTCGCGGCAGAGGTCGGCGGCGATCCGGCATCCGTCGTCGATGTCGCCATCGAGGACGACGACGAACTCCTCGCCTCCGATTCGCGCGGCGATCGTGGCACGGCCCGCGACCTCCGCGCGTGCGGCGACGTCGGCGATCCGGTTCGCGATCTGCACCAGCACCAGATCCCCGAGTTGATGACCTCGGGTGTCGTTGATCCGCTTGAACTCGTCGACGTCGATCATGATCATCGCGACCCGACCAGTGGTGCTCTGCAGGCGTGGTGCGAACCGTGCCAGCCCGCGCCGATTGACCAAGCGAGTCAACGGATCATGTTGGGCGACCATCGCGTCGCTGCCCAGGCGCCAGAACATGAACTGCGCCATCGGGAGCACGAACAGGACGAGAGCAACCGGGGCAACGCCCTTCGACACCGCCAACGCCAGGTGCCCGGCGCCGGGCTCATCCGCCATCCGGATGACGATCGCACACATGACGATCGCAGCGAAGACGGCATGCAGCGCGTGGACCGCCGGCGCGCAGTAGAACGCTGCCAACATACTGACCACGAGAAACACGGAGGTACCGGCGAGTCCGAGCGCGGGATCGGGATGACTCATGCAGGCCAGTGCCACGATCACGTCGGTGGCCGCCACGAGCATCACGGCCTCGGTGCGTCCGCGTGGCGGCAACACCCACCAACGCACGACGTAGGTCGCCCCGAGAACCACCCCGACCGCAAGCAGCGAACGAACCACGTCGTTGTACTCACCGGCGGGACTGAACACACCGCCGGCCGCGGCGATCGTCATGATCAGGGTGCCGAGGGAGAAACTGACCTGTTTGAGGCGCATGTGGCCGATGCGTTCCCAGAACGGCAATCCCCACTCGACTTCACCATCAGCGACAAACCATGATGTGAACGTCGAAGTGGGCGTGTCCAACTCGCCCATCCTGGTACTCGCTTCCGCCGAAAAACCTGCGGACCGAGTGTACGACGCACCGGGCGCGAGCACGTGGGTCCAAAGACCCCTTCTCCGCATCGGAGAGTCTCGGAGCCTCAGCGCACGCGGATCCCTGCGCCCGCTACGGTCTCACCGATCACCGGAAAGCCCGGCACTTCACCGATCAGCAGAAGTCCGCCGGAGGTTTGTGCGTCGGCGAGGAACAGCAGATCGTCGTCGGTGACGCCGCCCGCGGCGTCGAGATGCGGCCGCACCCAATCGAGGTTCCGGCGGGAACCGCCGGACACGAATCCGTCGCGCAGTGCCTCGAGTGCGCCGTCGACAACGGGCACCGCCGCCCGATCGATGACGGCACCCACACCTGAGGCGCGCGCGAGCTTGTGCAGGTGTCCGAGCAGACCGAAGCCGGTCACGTCGGTCCCGGCGCGCACCCCGGCCGCGAGCGCCGCCTGCGAGGCGGTGTCGTTGAGCGCGGTCATCGTCGCGATCGCGGCCTCGAAGACCTCACCGGTCTGCTTGTGACGATTGTTGAGGAGACCGACGCCGATCGGTTTGGTCAGCGTGATCGGCAGTCCCGCCACCGCGGCGTCGTTGCGGATCAGATGGGTTGGGTCCGCGGTCCCGGTCACCGCCATCCCGTACTTGGGCTCGGGATCATCGATGCTGTGTCCGCCGATCACCGGACATCCCGCCCGCCCGGCCACGTCGAGACCACCCCGCAGCACCTCGGTCAGTAACTCCATCGGCAGCGTATCCCGGGGCCAGCCAACGAGATTGATCGCCACGACGGGTCGGCCACCCATGGCGTAGATGTCCGACAACGCATTTGCGGCGGCAATCGCGCCCCACGTGAACGCGTCGTCGACGACCGGAGTGAAGAAGTCGGCGGTCGACAGCACGGCGAGATCGTCACGCACCCGAACCGCGGCGGCGTCATCGCCGTCGTCGAGACCGACCAGGATGTCCGCCCCCACCTGCCCGGTCAGCCCGGCGACCGCGGCCTCCAGCTCTCCCGGCGGGATCTTGCACGCACACCCCCCGCCATGCGCGAACCCCGTCAGCCGCAACGCCCCGATGCCATCCACCGCACTCATGCCCCGATGCTACGGCAATGGACGACGCACCTTCCCTCCCCCGATGGCTCGACCCGTTCCCTGGTGGTTGACCAACCCGCCCTCCCCGATGGTCGAGAATCCTCCCCTCCCGATGGTCGACCAACCCGTCCTCCCCGATGATCGAGAACCCTTCCCCCCGATGGTCGACCAACCCGTCCTCCCCGATACCCGAGAACCCTTCCCCCCCCCCCGATGGTCGAGGTGCGAGCCGCGTGCGGCGAGCCTCGAGACCCGGCGAGACAACAAGCCTCCCAACCACATCGAAAGCGCAGCAAACGAAAGCGAACCCCTTACCACACCCCACCGACAGAAAATCAGCGCCGAAACACGTTGTCCACAAGCAGAATTAACCGAGAATAGCCCTTGCATCGAACGTACTTTCGCGTAGACTGGACCCATCACACCGATCAGCCACTGGGGAGGGGCCCATGATCGACACCACCACGGTTTTTGACGCGGAATCCGTTGACGCCGAAGCACTCTTCACCGCCATCGTCACCCGACTCAGCGACCTGCAATGGAATCCGGACATGACCGGACCCCAAGCCTTCGGCGCCATGAAACAGGTCCTGCTACTGCGGAACCTGGTTGATCACCACGCCACCACCCTCACCAGTGAGATGGATCGGCTGGGCGTGGCCGATCACAAGACCACCCGGCTTCGGGAGTTGTTGATCAGCATGGGTTTCGCACCCTCGGTCGCAGGTCGGTATGTGCGGGTTGCCGCCACCACCGATGTGGATCTGCTGCTGACGCACGCCGCCGACGGGTCCATCTCCTCCGAACACACCGACGCCATCGTCCGTGGGTTGGCGCACATCGACACCCGATGCCCCGAACCCCTCGACACCGTCCAACGCTGTGAATACCTACGGAAACTGCTGTCGCACTACTTCGCCGGCTTCGCTCCCGCCGAGATCAACCTCTACGCGCGGCAGTTGGGGAACGAGTTGGCGGCCGAAACACCGGGCGGGTTACCGGCCGCCGAAGACAAGCAAATCAACTCCTACACCGACCGCATCACCGACGACGGCCGACTGCAGATCTCGGCGAACCTCGACATCATCGCCGGGGAAAAGACACGGACGTTGATGGAAACCTTGTCGGCGCCCAAGCCTCAACCCGACGGGTCGCCGGATCCGCGGACACCCGAACAGATCTGCGCGGCCGCATTCGAAACGATCGTGGAGTTGGCGGCACA
>NZ_MVPX01000345.1:0-267 GCF_002043085.1 Gordonia sp. i37
GGCCCCGCCGATCGGGTGCGAACGCTCATGGGGATACCGTGCCGCAATCGGTCCGGTCAGCGTCATGTGGGTTCGCGTCATGTGGGTTCGGGCTCACCGCGGCTCCCGCATGACATATCCGACGCCACGCAAGGTGTGGATCAGCGGTGTGACACCGTAATCGAGTTTGCGGCGCAGGTAGGAGACATAGGATTCGACGACGTTGACCTCGCCCCCGAAGTCGTAGTTCCAGACGTGGTCGAGGATGCGTGGCTTGGACAGCACGGG
>NZ_MVPX01000346.1:0-2053 GCF_002043085.1 Gordonia sp. i37
GACGTTGACCTCGCCCCCGAAGTCGTAGTTCCAGACGTGGTCGAGGATGCGTGGCTTGGACAGCACGGTGCCCGCGTTGACCATGAAGTAGCGCAGGAGGGTGAACTCGGTCGGCGACAACGAGATCAGCTTGCCGGCCTTCCACACCTCGTGGGTCTCGTCGTCGAGTTCGAGGTCGGCGAAGGTGACGCGCGAGACCTCCTTGGCCCGCTCGTCGAAACCGCTGCGCCGCAACAGGACCTGCAACCGCGCCACCACCTCTTCGAGGCTGAACGGTTTGGTGACGTAATCGTCGCCGCCGACGGTGAGTCCATTGACCTTGTCCTCGACCGAATCCTTGGCCGACAGGAACAGCGCGGGCGCCGAGATCCCGTCGGCGCGTAGGCGCCGCAACAGGCCGAAACCGTCCATCCCCGGCATCATCACGTCGAGGATGAGGACGTCGGGTTTGAAGTTGCGGCATCGGTCGATGGCCTCGGGACCGCCCGCGGCGGTCTCCACCTCGTAGCCCTGGAACTTCAATGACACTGATAGCAATTCACGAATGTTCGCCTCGTCGTCGACGACGAGGACCTTCGCTCCCTGACCCGTTTCGCTCACGTGTATCACCTTCCGCCCTCAGTCTGCCATGCGGCTGACATCCGGCTGGGAGCTTTCTGTGAGGCCTGACCAGCGGCGATGGGGCAGACTGCGGGCGATCGCTCAGGTCCGGGAGAGCGCGGCGTCGAAACTGGCCAGAGACTGCTCGAGAAAGCCGCGGCCGAAGGGCGGCATGCCGCCGACCTGCTCGCGAAAGGCCGACGGCGTGTTCGTCCAGTCATAGGTGAGCCGCACCAGGGTGCCGTCGTCGTCGGGTGTGAGCTCGTAACGCCACCACCAGCCGCCGGATTCGTGGTCGCCGGAGTCGTTGAGCTGCCCGGGCAGCCACGCGATGACCCGGTCGGGTTCGTATGCGGCGACCAGATTGTGGATCACGTAGTGCCCGCCGGCCTGTTCGAGAAACATGTTGACCGCGAAGATCTGTCCGGCCCGGGTGATCGGCGCGGTGTCGATGGCGTCGCGCACCCAGTCCGTCGGTTCGGTCTCCTGGTGTCGGACCGGGTTGCACAGCAGGGCGAAGACCGCCTCCGGAGAGGCGTCGACGTGACGCGTGACGGTCATCGACTCGGTGTCGGGCTGGTCGGTGGTGTCGGGCTGATCGTTGGTGTCGGGCTGGGTGCGATTGGCGCTCATCGCGTGCCCTCTCCATAGCTGTCGGCGATCTGCTCGCTCCCCGCCCATCCGGAGTAGGTGGGGCGTTGCGGCCAGCCGTCCGGGGAGTCCTGCCACACCTCCTGTCGTCCCCAAGGGAGCAGATCGATCAATGCGAAGGTGTGGCTCAGCTGCTCGGTGCCCCGGCCGTTGGTGTGCCAGGTGCGGTAGACACGGTCCCCGTCACGCATGAACACGTTGACCGCGAAGCCGGCTCCGGGTGCGGCGTCCATCTCGGCACCGAACTCGGTGCCCGCGGCGGAGAACCACTCCATCTGGTTACCGACTCGCCGCTTGTAGGCCAACGCCTCGTCGATCGGACCGTTGGTGACGATCACGAAGCGCGCGTCATAGTTCTCGAGGAATTCCAGTCGGGTGAATTGGGAGGTGAATCCCGTGCATCCGGGGCATTGGTACTCGGCGCCGTCGTTCCACATGTGGTGGTAGGTGATCAATTGTGACCTGCCGGCGAAGATCTCCGACAGTGATGTCGGGCCGTCGGCGCCGGTGAGCGTGTGGTCGGCGACCTCGACCATCGGCAGTCGGCGACGTTGCGCGGCGATGGCGTCGAGCTCACGGGTAGCAGCTTTCTCGCGACGGCGCAGGTCGGCGAGTGCGGCCCGCCACGTCGCCTCATCGGCAACGGGCGGTAGACCGCGGTCGGCTTCCGGGTGGGTCGGTGCGGTCATCGGAACCTCCTGGGTGTGGGTGTGCGCGGTGTGGGTGCGCGGACCTCCAGAGACTGACCGGCGATGGCACCGGAATTCATCGCGCCCGCAGTTCGCGCAGGTAGGGCGGTGGG
>NZ_MVPX01000347.1:0-2913 GCF_002043085.1 Gordonia sp. i37
CCCGCCGACGATCCGCCCGTCCCACCACACCGTCTGACCCCCGTTGCCGTTGCGATCGAAGATGGCGTCGACGTGCGGGCCGAGATAGAAGTCGCGCACCTTGTGACCCATGGTCGTCGGGTCGAGTTCGGGCAACAGGAGGGCTGCGGGCGGCAGCGGATCGTCGTCGGGGCCGCCGGGCAGATCGTCGGCGAGGACGTATCCGACGGAGCCGTCGTCGAGATCGACCTCGACGACGTCGAGCGACGCCAGCGCCTGTCGCACATCGCGTTTGGTCGATCCCAGCCACCAGACGAGGTCGGTCTCGGTACCCGGACCGAATCGCGCGAGCCATCGCCGGATGAGTGCAGTGTGCGCGGTGGCGGGATCGGGGACGTCGAGCGGTCTACCGAGCCAGCGGTCCATCGCCGACCACGACGGCCTCGACACGTGCCAGCCCCCGTTGTTGGGACCGCGTACGACTTCTCCTGCAGCACTGCACATGTTGAGAACTCGCGGAATCAGCGGACTCGGACCGCCGTATGACTTGCCCGGGCTGACGATGACCTGTCGATCGAATTCCGGCACGCGAGCACGCAGTTCCGCCGACGTCATCGTGGTGCCGTCGGCGAACGCGGAGAGCACCGCGGCACGAGCGTCATCGATCCACCCTTCGGGATCGGCGACGTCCTCGGCGCGGCGAAGATCACGCAGCATGTTGGTTCGCTCGGAACCCGCGACCCGCGCACCGATCGCCCCGACCGCGTCGGGAAGGATGCCGTCGGGAAACACGAAAAGCGTTCGACGCATGGCCAGTTGCTTGATCATCGTGCGGTCACCGTAGAGAGCCGCGTCCATGGTGTCGGTGCGGAAACCGTCGATCCGTGCCCACGCCGAGAGATACACCGTCGACGGCGTCGTCGCGTGCAGTCCGACGACATCCGCGGCAGCGTCGACCACCGATGCCGCGTGATGCCCTTCTGCAAGGCAGTGTCTGCGCAGCAACCGGTTTCGGCGTTGGGCATCGGTGATGCGGGGTCGCGCAACGCTCATGGCCACTGCCTGCTCACGACTGGGGCGGCGCGGCCACCGCGTCGACCTCGACCACCTGCCCGTCGTACGGCAGGACCGATACACCCATCATCATCGTCGGCGGTACCACATCGAACTCGGCGCTCACCGCTTCCCATGCGACATACAGATCCGCCTGAAGGTGTTCTGCCACATAGACTGTCAGCTTGGCCACGTCAACGAACGTCGCCCCCTGCTCGCCCAGCACAGCCGCGAGGTTCCCGAGGCACGCTCGCACCTGCGCAACGACATCATCGGGCGCGATCACCGCACCATTCTCATCCAATGGGCTGATCCCGGCCGTGAAGAGCAACGGCCCCGGCGACACCGTCGAACTGTACGGAAAACCACCGTCGTGCAGGGTCGTAGAACCGTTGAGGCGCACTCTCGACATGCGCCGATCCTACCGTCGCAGAAGCCGGCGCCTCGTATGTTCGCCCCCGATGGTCGAGCGGTTCCCTCACCCGACGCTTGACCCCTTCCCCCGGTCGTTGCGCGGTTCCCTCACCCGACGCTTGCCCCTTCCCCCGATGGTCGAACCCTTCCACCGCCGACACTCAAGCGTCCCTTCCCGATGGTCGAGGTGCGAGCCGCGTACGGCGAGCCTCGAGACCGCTTGCGCCGGTGCTGGTTCGGTTCGACGGGTGGTGCGGATACTCGTCGGCGAGCGGGGTCTCGAGGCCTCGTCGCTGGCGCTCCTCGGCACCTCGACCATCGGAAAGAGCGACGGCCGCCTCCTGACCGACGCTCGCCCCTTCCCCCCGATGGTCCAGCACTTCCACCTTCCGACGCTTGCCCCTTCCCCCGATGGTCGAGGTGCTCGGCGCGCTGGCGCCGAGCCTCGAGACCCGGTGAGATGACAAGTATCGCAACCACATCCACTACCTACTCGACGTGCCCGAAAATGCTTGTCCACAGATTGTGTCGGCCCTACCTCCGTCGCGCCGGTTTTGTCGGTACCCCTTCGTACACTTGTTCTCATCAAGTCCGATCGCGGGAGGGGAGGTTGTTCCGATGTCGAGTGTGTTGACGTTCACCGATCCGGATGCCGACGCCGCCGCGATCACAGCCATGACACACGACGAGCTCACCGAGACCGGCCCGGACCTGCTACGCGAGGCCCGCAAATACGAAGCGCGCGCGGTCCTGACAGCCGCCGCGCTGGCGGAGCGGGTGTATCGCGAACGTTTGGCAGGACAGTCCGAGGTCGAGGTGTGGGGTTCGGTGATCGAACATGCCGACAAACTCGCCCGCGCCGAGGTGTCGTTGCAGTTCAAGGTCTCTCGCAGCAAAGCCGGGAGTTGGGTGGCGTTGGCGGATCTGTTGGAGAAGTTCCCACTCATCCGTGCCGCCTATCTGAACGGGGAGCTCTCGACGAATCGGGCCTCGATTATGGCGCGCGCTGCCCAGCGTGGCGCGGACATCGACACCGACAGCGACACCGTCGATACCGGTGACGAGTCCGAGATGTCGTTCGAGGAGATCGTCCTGGACTACGGGTCCCGGGCCACCACCGACCCAGTGCTCTCGCAACAACTCGACGCCGCACTGATCTCGATGAACCCCGACACTGTCGTCGACGAACGCGAAAGCCTGTCCGAGCTGGTGGAAAACGTCACCATCACCCCCGAGGTCGCGGGGCACTCCACCCTGGATGCGGTCGTCCCCGCCCACTACGGGGTGTTCCTCACCACCCAGATCAACGCCCTCATCGACGAACGCACCTGCCGCAAAGACCCCCGCCGCGTCGGGCCACTGCGGGTGATCGCCCTCGGGGAGATCACCGGCGTCCCCGGCGCCCGGCTCGACTGCGAATGCGGACAAGATGACTGCCCAAAACGAGGAGGCGGCACCGACAGCAAC
>NZ_MVPX01000348.1:0-3223 GCF_002043085.1 Gordonia sp. i37
CCCGCTGACGCCGAGGATGCGGCAGCGTGGGACGACCTGCTACCCGAACCCGCCGATGCCGACGCTCCCGAAGTCGAGTTGGTGGAGCCGGTCGTCGAACCCGACGTCGCTGACCCCATGGATGAGCCGACCTGTGATGAGGTACCGGTCGCGTTCGGGCGGGCCCTGGTCGTACCCGGGGCACCCGTACAGACGGTGTTGAAGGATCCGGACGGGATTCTCGTGCCCCGGTTGCAGGGATACGGGCCCATCGACCCCAGCTACGCCACCGCCCTCGCCGACGTGGCCAAGACCATCCACTACCCCGAATCCGCCCGGGCCGCGGGACCACTCATCCCGCAGATCTCCGACCGACCGCAAGCCCCACCGGCGGATCCGACCGGACACGGTGGTCACACCGTGCCACCTCCTGGGGCATTGACGTATGCACCCAGCGCGACATTGCGCGCTGAGGTGCTGGCCAATGATGCCTGGTGCCGGTTCCCGTTCTGCGGGATGCCGTCACACCTGTGCGACCTCGACCACTGGCGACCCTTCAACCACACCGACCCCGAGGCCGGAGGCTGGACGGTGCTCGGCGACCTGATCCCGCTGTGTCGGGCCGATCACCAACGCAAACACCTCGCCGAGTGGGTACCGACGCTCTACACCGATCGCAGAGTGGAATGGCGCAATCGGCGCACCGGGCAGATCATCGTCACCCACCCGCGGTGACTCCCGGTTCGCCGTGGCGCTGCCCGCCCTTCCCGCCCAGCGCGCCCACGGTGCTCTAGGTTGGTTACACCGGCATCCGGATCGGCGGCTGCCGGACGGCACGGAGGCGTATGGGTTCCTGGTGGGCCCCCCGGTCTTCAAAACCGGTGAGATCGAGTATCTCGGTCTGGCGGGTTCGATTCCCGTCCGCCTCCGCCGTGCCGACCGAACGACCGGACTCGAGGAGGTGTCCAATGGGTGCACCCGATCCTCGTCGACACATCCCTCGTACCGACCACCTACTCGCCGATCCGGACATCGCGCAGGACCGAACTCGTCTGGGCGACAAAGTTGTTCGCGAGGCCATTCGTGAAGCACAGGACGCTGCACGCCGCGGCGAGATCGCACCCACAGATGTTGCCGGTTCACTCATCGAGTCCCTACGTCGACGTCGCCCGTCGAGCGCACGGCCGGTCCTCAACGCCACCGGCGTCATCGTGCACACCAACCTCGGGCGCGCGCCGCTATCGGCCGCGGCCCGAGAAGCGGTGGCGGCATCCGCCGGGTACGTCGACGTCGAACTCGATCTGACCACCGGCGCCAGATCACGACGCGGCACCGCCACCCGCGAGGCCCTGCTGCGCGCCTGCCCGGCGGCCGGCGACGCCCTCGTCGTCAACAACGGGGCCGCCGCACTGGTCCTGACAACCACCGCGCTCGCGATCGGACGTGAGGTGGTGATGAGCCGAGGCGAGATGATCGAGATCGGTGCGGGATTCCGGCTCACCGACCTGATGGCGTCCACCGGCGCGCGCCTACGCGAGATCGGCACCACCAATCGCACCCACGCGCGCGACTACCTCGACGCCATCGGCCCCGACACCGGCTGCGTGCTCAAGGTGCATCCGAGCAACTTCCGGGTCGAGGGATTCACCAGCGAGGTGAGCCTGCCGCAACTGCACGAGATCTGCGCCGAGCGCGGCGTGCCGCTGATCGCCGACCTCGGCTCCGGACTCCTGCACCCCGATCCCCTGCTACCCGACGAACCCGACGCGACCTCGGCGCTACGGGCCGGCGCCGATCTCGTGATCGCCAGCGGCGACAAACTTCTCGGCGGCCCGCAGGCCGGCATCATGCTCGGTGACGCCGACCTCATCACCCGACTCTCCAGACATCCGCTGGCGCGGGCTGTCCGAACCGACAAGCTCACCCTCGCCGCCCTCGAGGCCACCCTCGACGGGCCGACCCCGCCCGTCACCACCGCTCTGCACGCCGAACCCGACGACCTCCGCCGCCGCGCCGAACACCTTGCGGCACAACTCGACGCACCCGTCGTCGCCCACGACGGCCGGGTTGGCGGGGGTGGCGCCCCCGGTGTCGCGCTACCAGGTTGGGCGATCCGGCTACCCGAACACCTCGCATTCCACCTGCGGACCGGCGACCCGGCGGTGCTGCCCCGTGTGCACGACGGCGCCTGCCTGATCGACCTGCGGTGCATCCCCGAGGCCGACGACGACGCCATCCTCACCGCCGTCCGCTCGGCCGTGCATGCCGCCACCACCCGTGCAGCCGATACCGACGGAAACATTTAGGCCACACAGGTGTTCGTCGTCGCCACCGCCGGTCATGTCGACCACGGCAAGAGCACACTGGTCCGGGCGCTCACCGGGATCGAACCCGACCGATGGGTCGAGGAACGACGCCGAGGCCTGACCATCGACCTCGGATTCGCCTGGACCACACTGCCTTCGGGTCGCAACGTCGCATTCGTCGACGTCCCCGGCCACGAGCGTTTCCTGGGCAACATGCTCGCCGGCCTCGGGCCCGCGCCGGTCGTGCTGTTCGTCGTGGCCGCCGACGCGGGCTGGCAGGCGCAATCCGACGACCATCGCGATGCGATCGCCGCACTCGGCATCACCCGCGGCCTGGTCGTGCTCACCAGGTCGGATCTCGCTGCGCCCGAACAGATCACGCAAACCCTGACCGAGACGCGCGCCGGACTCGCCGACACCGGAATCGCCGACGCGCCCGCGGTGACCGTCTCGGCCGTGCGGAGCACCGGATTGACCGAGCTGCGCGCCGCACTCGACGAGATTCTCGCCGGATCACCGGCAGCATCCGTCGACGCCCCGATCCGGTTGTGGATCGACCGGTCGTTCACCGTCTCCGGCGCAGGCACCGTGGTCACCGGGACGCTGTCCGCGGGGACCCTGACGGTCGGCGACACCCTCGATCTCCTGACAGCGCAACGCATCCGACGCGTCACCGTTCGCGCCATCCAGAGCGGGGAACAACCCCTGACCTCCATCGGGCCGGTCAGCCGGGTCGCACTGAATCTCCGCGGCATCGACTCCGACGAGATCGCCCGGGGCGACGTGCTGCTCTCTCCCGACACCTGGCGGCGCACCGACGTCGTCGATGTCCGACGCGTCAGCGGTAACGAGTTCAACGATGCACCAATACATCTCACCGCCCACATCGGCAGCGCCGCACTGCCGGCACGGCTGCGCCCGCTCGGCGCCGACCACGC
>NZ_MVPX01000349.1:0-28423 GCF_002043085.1 Gordonia sp. i37
CACTACCCCGAATCCGCACGCACGGCTGGTCCGTTGATCCCGCAGATCTCCGACCGCGCGCAAGCCCCACCGGCCGATCCGACCGGACACGGCGGTCACACCGTGCCACCACCTGGGGCATTGACCTATGCCCCCAGCGCCACACTGCGCGCTGAGGTGCTCGCCAACGACGCCTGGTGCCGATACCCCTACTGCGGGATGCCCTCACACCTGTGCGACCTCGACCACTGGCAACCCTTCAACCACACCAACCCCGAAGCCGGAGGCTGGACAGTACTCGGCGACCTCATCCCACTCTGCCGGGCCGATCACCAACGCAAACACCTCGCCGAATGGGTACCAACGCTCTACACCGATCGGCGGGTGCAGTGGCGGAACCGACGGACGGGGCAGGTGATCGTCACCTACCCACGGTGACGGTGTTTCGCGGTGGGATGGAACCAGCTGTGACTCACCGGGTCTCGAGGCTGCTCGCTGGCGCTCGTCGCACCTGACCACCAGAAAACGGCTCCTCGACGACCAGAAAAAGACACCTCGACCACCAGAGAATGGCTCCTCGACCACCAGAAAAAGACATCTCGATCACCGGTGAAAGGGACACCTCGACCGCCGGGAAGGGCCTCGACCATCGAGGGGAAAGGTATCTGAGTTGCCCGGGCTATGCCCCGATGGTCTCGCGATCGTAGGCCACCGGAACCACTTGCCCATTGTGGGTCATCGATTCGATGACGGCTTCGGCGACGATCGCGGCGCGTAAGCCGTCCTCGGCGGTTGCCAGGCGCGGGGTTCGACCGGTTTCCAGGGCGCGGACCCATTCGCAGAGTTGCTCACGGTAGGCATCGGCGTAGCGCGGACGCCAGTCAGCGGGGTAGGCGAGCGATCGGGCGCGCTCGCGGTCGGTGACCACGGTGGAGGGCAAGGTCAGCGCGGCAACGCCCTCCTCCCCGACCACCTCGCACCGGGTGTCGTATCCGTACTGCGCGTTGAGGAATACCTCCACGGTGATGAGTATGTCGGATTCGGTGCGCATCACCAGGATCTGCGGATCGATGCGACGACCGGCGTGCCGCGAGGAGCGTCCGGCGTGCCAACTCACCTCGGCGATCGGCGAACCGATCAGCCATGGCATCACATCGAGTTCGTGGATGGCCGAGTTGGTCACCGTCGACGCCGAATCACCGTCGGGATGGGCCTCGACCGTACGGCTCACACAATGCGCGACGAGCACCTCGCCGAGTTCGCCCGAGGTGACGCTGCGTCGCAGGTCCACATACGAGGGGTCGAATCTGCGCATGAATCCGACGCTGATCAGGGAACGGCCACTGCGCTTCTCGGCCGCGCACACCGAGCGTGACTCGGCGACCGTCGGCGCGAGCGGCTTCTCACACAGCACCGGCTTGCCCGCATCGATCGCCGCGAGGGTCAGCGCAGCGTGGGTCGAATCGTGCGAGGCGATGATGACGGCGTCGACGTCGTCGGCGGCGATCAGAGCCTGCGCGTCGTCCACCACGCGGGCGGAACGCAACTGCGCAGCAACCGTATTCGCCGACGCAGCGTTCACGTCGGCGATCGCGGTGACCTCCGCGCCGTTGACATAGCGATCGAGGGTATGGGCGTGATCGGCGCCCATGACGCCGACGCCGATGATGCCGATACGAATGGTCATGCGTGCTGCTCCCCGGGGAAAACGATGTCGAGACGTGCGCGGATGGCGTCCATGGTGGTCAGGGTCGAGATCACGTCGTCGAGCGGGTGGAGGGTGGATTCGCGGTTGCCCGAGACAATCTCACGGGCGGCGTCGGCCGCCGAGTAGTGCAGCCCGTCCTCATGGCCGCCGTGTTCCTCGTCGTGTCGCAGTACACCGCCGTCGCGCAGACGCACCTCGAACGGTCCCGGCTGATAGAAGGGCCCGGGAATCCGCACCTGTCCATCGACTCCGCAGATCGCCGCCGATGTCGGGGTGTCGGAGAGGATGGTGGTGTTGAGCACCGCCTGCGCACCGTCGACGTTGCCGAGCACCGCCGAGATCTGGCCGTTGAGTTCGGCATTCGCCGGGGTACCGAGGGCGGCGATGTCGGTGGGGGCGCCGAGGACCCAGTGCGCGAAGACCACCGGGTAGGAGCCGAGATCGAGCATCGGACCGCCGGCCAGGGCCGGATCGTAGATGCGGTGATCTGTGGTGAAGTACTCGCCGTGGTCGGCCATCACCGTGCGGATCTCACCGAGCATCCCGGAGTCGAGTACCTGCCGCAGGACATCGAACTTGGGCAGGAATCGCGACCACATCGCCTCACCGGCGAACAACCCTGTTCGCGTGGACTTCTCGGCGATCTCACGCGCCTGCTCGGCGTTGATGCCCAGCGGTTTCTCCACCAAGACGTGCTTTCCGGCGTCCAACGCGGCGAGTGCGCCGGGCCGGTGCTCGGTGTGCGGGGTGCACACGTAGACGATGTCGACCGACGGGTCGGCGAGCAGCGACTCGTACGACCCGTGATGAGCGGCGATCCCGAAGCTCCGCGCGAACTCCTCGGCGCGGTCGGCCGATCGCGAACCGACGGCAACGACCTCTTGGGAGGTGTGTTTCTGCAACGCCGCAACGAACCTCGAGGCGATCCACCCGGGGCCGAGGATGCCCCAGCGCATGGCGGGTGCCGACCGGGGGTCGGGGGTACGGGCAGCGGGAAGATGCACGGGCACAGGTGTCCTTTCCGACAACGATGCGAGAAGTGTTGGGAATCAGCCGATCCGGTAGACGTGTTTGCCGACCTCACGGGCCTTGCGGGCCCAGTCGTCGCCGAGATCGCCTGGCAGTGCCACGAGTACGGCGTCGATGTCGGGATCCTCGAGCAGATCCTCATACAGTCCGTAGCTGGCCATGATTCCGAGCCGATCGGCAATGCGCCACGCCGTCAACGTCGATGCGCTGGCAACGACCTCGATGGACCCGGTCAGCAGCCCCGGGGTACCCAGCGCCCGCTGCACCTCATCGCCGAGGTCGTCGAGCATCAGTCCCCACCGGCGCCGGGCCGGAACGTCGGGGCGCTCCGGGGTGGGTGCCACCGCGATCTCCTTGACCGCGGCCGTCGTCGACCGGACCACCAGTTGCGGTTCCAGGGCCACCTCGCCATGGAATCCGCAAGCAGCAGAAGCCACCTCGACACCGGCCAGGATGCGGCCGAGGGCCTCGATCGCGGCGTCGGCGAGACCAGGCACGTCCTGACGGACCGTCGTCAACTCCACGCCCTCAACACCGGCGAGATGTCCGTCGTCGTAGCCCACCACCGACATCTCGGCCGGGATCTCCACCCCCTGCGCGCGCATGACGTCGACGAAACCGAACGCCATCCGATCGTTGGCGAGGAAGACCGCGGTCGGCCGTGGCAGTCGTTCCAGGATCTCGTGGGCCACCCGGGCCCCGGCCTCTTCGGTGTAGTCGCCGCGCAGGATCTGGCAATGCTGCTGCAGTCCGGCCGCGGTCATTGCACCGATGTAGCCGCGCTGCCGCTCCGCGGCGCAGGGGTGGTCGCCGCCGCCGATGTGGACGATCGCGTTGTGCCCCAGATCGATCAGGTGCTGCACCGCCAGATGGGCGCCCTGCCATTCGTCGGTGCCGACGGTCACGCGGCCCAACCCGGGGACACGCTCGCCGATGACCACCGAGGCCGCCGGGAGGTCGAGATCGTCGTCATGGGTGGCGCCGATGACGATGATGCCGTCGCAGCCCATGCCGACCAGATCGGTGACGGCGCGTCGGCGGGTCCGTGCACGCCCGTGCCCGCTCAGCGCGAGGCGATACGACGACTGTCCGGGCGTGACCGCACGCCGGTCGGCCGCGGCATAGAGCGCGTCGACGAGGTCGGCCTCGAACGGGTTGGAGGCGTCGAACACGACGCCGACCAGCGCACACCCGACTGCTGCATCGACCGACCGGTCCGGCGTCGTACTCGACGACGGCGACTCCACGCTGCTGGTCATGGGGTGATCCTCTGGTTGGGGGCGAACGAATCGGCCGAAAAGCCGCACCGGCGTCGTTGATTCACTGTCGATGTAAGTCGGATCACATCCAAAAGTCAATACTTTGTCCGGACATACTGAGAAATCAGCGAGTGCCGAGTGCGTGCGCACCCACCCGCGAGGGCAGAGCGCTCGCGCCGACCGCGCAGACCACCATCACGACGGCCAGAATCACGAAGACCGCGGAATACGCCCCGGCCGGGAGCACCGCTGCCGTCGTGCCGAGCAGTGCGATCGCCATCGACGCCAGCGCAACACCGAAGGCATTGCCCAGTTCCTGCACGGCAGCGTGCAGGGCATTCGCGTCACCGAGTCGCACTTCCCCCACGTCGGCGAAGGCGAGCGTGTTGTACGCGGAGAAACCGATCGACCGCAGCATCCCGGACACCACCAGCACGAGCGCCAGCAGCCACGCCGGCGTCGCTGCACCGACCGCGGCCAACACCACGAACGTCACCACCGACGCCGCCGACACCACCAGGAGAACGCGGCGGATTCCCCAGCGGCGCATCAACGGTGTGGTCAGGGGTTTGATGACGACGTTGCCGGCGAAAAGCGCGGTCACCATCGCGCCGGCCGTCACCGGCGACCAGCCGAAATGCACCTGCAGCATCAGCGGCACCACGAAGGGCACCGCGCTGATCGCAAGCCGGTACGCCGTGCCGTATCCGATCACCGAGGCGAAGGAATGTACGCGCAGCACAGCGAGATTCAGCAACGGATCGCGCGCCGAACGCAGATGTACGACGGTGCCGACGCCGACGACAATGGCCACCACCAGCCCTGCCACGACGATCACCCAGCGCACCGGCGTCGCGGAGAGCACCTCCGCCACGGTCATCGCCGCACCGACCGCCACCATCGTGCCCAACACCCCGACCACATCGAGCCGACGAATCGGCCGCCCAACGTCGGGTCGCAGAATACGCAGTGCGGCAACGACTCCGATGATGCCGATCGGAATGTTGAGGACGAAGATGACCTGCCAGGAGGCGTGCTCGACGATCAGCCCGCCCAGCAGCGGTGCCACCACCGGCGCAACGAGCGCAGGCCAGGTCAGGTAGGCGATCGCCCGCGCCACATGCCCCACCGACACCGCCCGCAGAACCGCGAGCCGCCCGATCGGCACCATCATCGCCCCACCGGCCGCCTGGACCACCCGCATCCCGATCAGCACCGGAAGTGACGGCGCCAGAGCACATCCCACCGACGCGAGGGTGAACACCACCAGTGCGAGCACGAACACCCGGCGCACACCGAAGCGCTCGGCGATCCAACTGCTCAACGGGATGAGCACCGCCAACGTGATCAGGTAGGCGGTGACCACCCCGGCCGCATCGAGCGCCCCCACGCCGAAGCCCGCGGCAATGGACGGCAGGGCCGTGACGACGATGGTGGCATCGAGGATCTCCATGAACATCGCGCCCGCACCGAGCAGTGCCAACGCGCGCGGAAAATCCCCACTCGGCTGCGGTGGTGAGGTCACGAGGCGCTCGAGACCGCCTCCACCGGTGCGGGCGAGACCCATCGCCCCTCGCGCACCGAGGCCGTCATGGCGTCGAGCGCCTCGGCGGCACGCACCGCGTCGTCGATGGTGGCACCCGGCCCCACCTGGGCGAGTGCGTCGGGGCCGGCGATGGCCGCGGCGAATCGGGCGGCCTCGATCACCTTGAGATCGTCGTAACCCATGGCGTTGGCCGAGCCCGGCTGGAAGGCGCCGTACTGTCCGTGGCCGGGGCCCACGAACAGCGTCGACACCGACAGATCCTGGATCACCCGGGACGCGCCGCTGCGCCCGATCTCGAGTTCACCCATGCGGCGATAGTCCCACCGCACGATTCCGGTGGTGCCGTGGATCTCGAATCCGTACGAATTCTGCTCGCCCACCGACACCCGACTCGCCTCCAGGACGCACCGCGCGCCCGAGGTCATCCGCAACTGCGCCGACAGGTAATCCTCGTTCTCCACCGGCCCGCGCACACCCCCGGTGGCCAGCTGGTGGCCCGACGTCGCGCCGGTCGGCTCGGGCCGGGTGTCGATGAAGATCGCGGTGTCGGCGATGAGTGAGTCGATACCGCCGAGGAGATACCAGACGAGGTCGACGCCGTGCGAGGCGAGATCACCGAGGACCCCGTTGCCGCCGCGTTCACGCTGAAAGCGCCAGCTCAGCGCGCCGTCGGGATGGGCGGCGTAATCGCTGAAGAACCGGAAACGCGCGTGGGTGACCTCGCCGATCTCCCCGGCTGCCACGATCTCCCGTGCCAACGCGACCGCGGGAGCGTTGCGATAGTTGAACCCGACCGCGGTGCTCACCCCGGCCCGGTGCGCCGCGTCGGCGACGGCACGGGCGTCGGCCGACGACAGCCCGACTGGCTTCTCGATCCATAGGTGCTTGCCGGACTCGACCACCGCGCAACCGATTTCGCAGTGCAGAAAGTTCGGTGCGGTCACACTCACCCCGGCGATCGCGGGATCGGCCACGAGGTCGCGCCAGTCGGTGACGCCACGTGCGTCGAACTGTTGCCCCGCCGCGTCGGCCCGCCCGGGCACGTCGTCGGCGATGGCCACCAACCGGGGTGCCGGGCGCAGCTGCGGATAGTGGTGCGCCACTCGGGCGTACGCCTGCGCGTGGGCTCGGCCCATCCAGCCGAAACCGATGATCCCCACCGGCAATTCGGCGGAGGACCCGGACACTGCACTCGTCGTCATGGGAATCCCTTCCTGGTTGCTGCATTCGGCACCGCACTCGTGGCGGCTGTGATCCGCGCCACCCACTATGCCAGGTCAGAATGTCAGGACAAAGTCTTGACATTGCTCTGTGGTGTGCCGCACAGTGGAGGAGCGAACACCGCGAACGACTTACGAGCAGGGAGCAGTCCGTGACCACAGCCCGACCAACACCCGTCTTCGACGTGCTGGCGATCGGCCGCAGCGGCGTCGACATCTATCCGCAGCAGATCGGCGTCGGCCTCGAGGAGGTCACCAGCTTCGGTAAGTTCCTCGGCGGCAGCGCAGCCAACGTGACCGTCGCGGCCGCCCGGCTCGGACACTCCGCGGCTCTGATCTCCGGCGTGGGCGACGACCCGTTCGGCCGCTTCGTCCGTGCCGAGCTGGCCCGACTCGGCGTCGACAACCGCTTCGTCGGCGTCGACGACGTGTACGCGACACCGGTGACGTTCTGCGAGATCTACCCGCCCGACGACTTCCCCCTGTACTTCTATCGCAAGCCCACCGCCCCCGACCTGCAGGTCGCCGTCGCCGATATCGACACCGTCGCCGTCGCCGATGCTCGACTGTACTGGTCGACGGTGACCGGACTGTCCGAAGAGCCCTCGCGCAGCGCACATTTCGCGGCATGGGAGGCTCGGGCCCGTCGACCGCTGACGGTGCTCGATCTCGATTACCGCCCGATGTTCTGGGAGTCACCGGCCGCGGCCACCGAGCAGGTGCAGCGCGCACTGACCGAGGTGACCGTCGCGGTGGGCAACCGCGAGGAGTGCGAGGTCGCCGTCGGTGAGACCGATCCGCACAAGGCTGCCGACGCACTGCTCGACCTCGGTGTCGAACTCGCGATCGTCAAGCAGGGACCGCGCGGAGTGCTCGGCAAGACGCGTCACGAGACCGTCGAGGTCGCCCCGCTCCCGGTCGACGTCGTCAACGGACTCGGCGCCGGTGACAGTTTCGGTGGCTCGCTGTGCCACGGACTGCTCTCGGAGTGGCCACTGGAGAAGATCCTGCTGCACGCCAACGCCGCCGGCGCGATCGTCGCCGGTCGCCTCGAATGTTCCACTGCCATGCCCACCGCCGACGAGGTCGCCGCGTTCGCTGCCACCGCAGCATCCACCGGCACCGACAACGCCCAGGAGAGCCTCCATGCCTGAACTCGCCACCACGATCACCCCGACCGACCTGCTCACCGAGTTGCCCACCTGCACCTCCTACGCCGAGGTGACCGCCGTCCGCGCACAGCGCCCCGAGATCATCGGACAGGCCTGGGCTCGCCGGCGTCGGCGCGACACCGTCAACGGTGACGAGCGGCTGATGATCGTCGCCGCCGATCACCCGGCCCGCGGCGCGCTGTCGGTGGGCAAGAACCCGACCGCCATGAACAGCCGTACCGATCTGTTGGACCGCCTGCGCGTCGCGCTGGCCAACCCCGGCGTCGACGGCGTCCTCGCCACCTCCGACATTCTCGAGGATCTGCTGCTTCTCGGGGCGCTCGAGGACAAGGTGGTGTTCTCGTCGATGAACCGTGGCGGACTGGCCGGCTCCTCGTTCGAACTCGACGACCGGATGACCGCGGCCACCGCCTCCTGGACCGTCGAGGCCGGCCTCAACGGCGCAAAGATGCTCTGCCGCATCGATCTCGACGATCCCGGCACCCTGAACATGTTGACCTCGTGCGCCGCCGCGGTCGACGAACTCGCCGCGGGCGAGGTGATCGCGATGCTCGAGCCGTTCATGTCCCAACGGATCGAGGGCAAGGTCCGCAACGACCTGAGCGCCGATGCAGTGATCAAGTCGATGCACATCATCCAGGGCATCGGCTCGACGTCGGCCTACACCTGGCTGAAGTTGCCGGTCGTCGACGAGATGGAGCGCGTCATGGACGCCACCACGATGCCGACGCTGCTCCTCGGTGGCGACCCGCAGACCGCGCCCGAAGAGACCTTCGCGAGTTGGGAACGGGCACTGGCGATTCCATCCGTTCGCGGACTCATCGTCGGCCGCACCCTGCTGTATCCGTCCGACGACGACGTCGCCACCGCGGTCGACACCGCCGTGAACCTGGTGAGCTGAGGCAACACCATGAACAGCAAGTACTACATCCCGGCCGGCAGCGCCGCCGCGCCGCTGAGTGTCGACGTGACGCCGGAGTCCGCCGGTTGGAGCGAATCCTCGCTCTGGGTGGCGCAATTGGGTCCGGGTGACTCGATCACGCGCAGCTCCGGGCCCGACGAGATCATCGTGATCCCGCTGTCCGGCTCGGCCGTGGTGGCCTGCGACGGAAGACAGTTCGAGCTCGAGGGTCGCCAGAGCGTCTTCGACGGGCCGAGTGACTTCGCCTACGTCGGCCGGGACTCGGAGTTCACCGTGACCAGTGCCGACGGTGGCCGATTCGCACTGTGCGGCGCACGGGCGTCGACGACGCTGCCGTTCCGGTACGGTCCGAGGGCCGGTGTGCCGGTGGAGCTTCGCGGTGCGGGCAACTGTAGCCGGCAGGTCCACAACTTCGGCACCGCCGACGTGTTCGAGGCCGACTCGATCATCGCCTGCGAGGTCATCACCCCGAGCGGCAACTGGTCGAGCTACCCCGCGCACAAGCATGACGAGAACTCCGAGGTCGAATCGCAGCTCGAGGAGATCTACTACTTCGAGTTCAGTCAGATAACCGGTTTCGGCTATCACCGGGTGTACGGAACGCCCGAGCGCCCCATCGAGGTGCTCGAGGAGGTCCGCTCGGGTGACGTCGTCCTCGTACCGCACGGCTATCACGGACCGTCGATCGCCGCTCCCGGCTATCACATGTACTACCTCAACGTGATGGCCGGACCGGGCCCCGAACGGGCCTGGAAGATCTGTGACGATCCCGCCCACACCTGGCTGCGCGGCAGCTGGGAACATCAGGAGATCGATCCGCGTCTCCCGCTGCACGACAACAACTCCCACTGACCACCACCCACCACTGAGAAAGAAGTCATCGTGGCACCGATCAACCAGGGGCGCGCCGGCGGCGTGACCGGCGTCCGCACCCCGCACGGTGAACCGACCGTCCGGCTGACCGTCGCGCAGGCGACCGTGCGCTTCTTGGCCAACCAGTACGTCGAGCGTGACGGCGAGCGGTCGAAGTTCTTCGCCGGCTGTTTCGGCATCTTCGGTCACGGCAACGTCGCCGGACTCGGACAGGCGTTGCTGCAGAACGAGATTGACGACGTCGATGCCGGGCGCGAGCTGTCGCTGAAGTACGTGCTCGGACGTAACGAGCAGGCGATGGTGCATTCGGCCGTCGGCTATGCCCGGATGAAGGATCGTCTGCAGTCGTGGGCCGTGACCGCCTCGGTCGGACCCGGTGCCACCAACATGCTCACCGGCGCCGCACTGGCCACCATCAACCGGATTCCGGTGCTACTCCTGCCGGCCGACACCTTTGCCACGCGCGCCACCTCCCCGGTGCTGCAGGAGCTGGAGCTGCCCTCGTCGGGTGATGTCACCGTCAACGATGCGTTCAAGCCGGTCTCGCGGTACTTCGACCGCGTGTGGCGGCCGGAGCAGCTGGCCGGCGCGTTACTCGGCGCAATGCGAGTGCTGACCGACCCGGTGGAGACCGGCGCCGCGACCGTCGCCATCCCGCAGGACGTGCAGGCCGAGGCGTTCGACTTCCCCGAATCGCTGTTCGCCGAACGCACCTGGCATGTGGCGCGTCCGCTGCCCGAACGTCGCGTGATCGCCGAGGCAGCCGAGATCATCCGCTCGGCACGCCGACCGCTGATCGTCGCCGGTGGCGGGGTCATCTACTCCGGTGCCACCGAGGCGCTCGCCGACTTCTGTTCGCGCACCGGCATTCCGGTCGGCCAGAGCCAGGCCGGCAAGGGCTCGCTGCCCTATGACCACCCACAGTCGGTGGGTGCCATCGGCTCCACCGGCACCACCGCCGCCAACGCGCTCGCCGCCGACGCCGACGTCGTCATCGGGATCGGCACGCGCTACAGCGATTTCACGACCGCCTCGCGTACCGCGTTCACCGGCGAGGGCGTGCGTTTCGTCAACATCAATGTCGCATCCCTGGATTCGGTCAAGCATGCCGGCTACAGCGTCGTCGCCGACGCCCGGGAGGCCATCGAGACGCTCGACGAGCTGCTGGCCGATCACCGCGTCGAGCAGTCCTACCGTGACCGGGTCGCCGAGCTCGCCGCCGAGTGGGATCGCATCGTCGACGACGCGTACTCCCCCACCGCCGTCGGCGTCAACGTCGCCACCGGCGAGGAGGCGCTGACCCAGGGCTCGGTCATCGGTCTGGTCAACGAGACCTCCGATCCGCGCGACGTGGTGGTGTGTGCCGCCGGATCGATGCCCGGCGATCTGCACAAGTTGTGGCGGACCCGCGATGCCAAGGGCTATCACGTCGAATACGGGTATTCCTGCATGGGATACGAGGTCGCCGGTGGTCTCGGCGTCAAGATGGCCTGCCCGGACCGCGACGTGTTCGTCATGGTCGGCGATGGTTCGTATCTGATGATGGCCACCGAATTGGTGACCGCCGTCCAAGAGAACCTGAAGGTCATCGTGGTGCTCGTGCAGAATCATGGCTTCGCCTCCATCGGCTCGCTCTCGGAGTCGTTGGGGTCGCAGCGATTCGGCACCGACTACCGCTATCGCGGTGAGAGCGGACGCCTCAACGGGTCCACGCTTCCGATCGACCTGGCGGCCAACGCCGCATCCCTGGGCGCCGACGTCATCCGTGCCGGCACCGCCGCCGAATTCGCCGACGCCATCAAGACCGCGAAGGCCGCCGACCGCACCACCGTCATCCACGTCGAGACCGATCCGCTGATCGGTGCCCCCGACAGTGAATCCTGGTGGGACGTACCGGTATCGGAGACCTCGACCCTGGAATCCACCCAGCAGGCCTACGGCGTCTACGAGCAGTGGAAAGCCGTCCAGCGCCCCTATCTCGCCCCCACCACGCCGGCCGACTCCCCTGCGCCGTCGAACAATCCCGCCCCGTCGAACAATGGACTTCAGTGATGTCGAAGATCCTCGTCGGTTCCGCCCCCGACTCGTGGGGCGTCTGGTTCCCCGACGATCCGCAGCAGACCCCCTACACCCGCTTCCTCGACGAGGTCGCCGCGTCGGGTTATGAGTGGATCGAGTTGGGCCCGTTCGGTTATCTGCCCACCGATCCGCAGCAGTTGCGCGACGAGCTCGGCAGTCGCGGGCTGAAGCTCTCGGCCGGCACGGTCTTCGAGCATCTGCACCAGGACGATTCGTGGGATGCGGTGTGGACTCAGATCGAGGATGTCGCCAAGTTGACCGCAGCCGTCGGCGGCAAGCACGTCGTCGTCATCCCGGAGATGTGGCGCGACCCGGCCACCGGCGAGGTGCTCGAGGATCGCACGCTCACCGATGAGCAGTGGCGCAAGAAGACCCAGGGCATGAACGAACTGGGCAAGGCGATGTTCGAGAAGTACGGTGTGCGAGCGCAATACCACCCGCATGCCGACTCCCACGTCGACACCGAGGAGAACATCTACCGGTTCCTGGAGAACACCGACCAGCAGTTCGTGAACCTGTGCCTGGACACCGGTCACGTCAGCTACTGCGGAGGCGACAACATCGCCATCATCAACGCCCACCCCGACCGCATCGGGTACCTGCACCTCAAGCAGGTCGACGAGCAGGTTCGGGCCAAGGTCGCCGCCGATGACCTGCCGTTCGGCGAGGCGGTCCGCCTGGGCGCGATGACCGAACCGCCGCGTGGCATCCCGGAGATGCCGCCGCTGCTCGAGGCCGTCGCCGCTCTCGACATCGACATCTTCGGCATCGTCGAGCAGGACATGTACCCCTGCAGTCCCGATGCCCCGCTGCCCATCGCCCAGCGCACCCAGAAGTATCTGGGATCGTGCGGTGTGCCGGCCGTCCGTTTCAGCTGATTCTCTCTCCCTCCAACTTATTTCACCCCGAACTATTTCACGGAGTACACCATGACCGACTTGCGTATCGCCGTCCTGGGCGTCGGGATGATGGGTGCCGACCACGTCGCCCGCATCACCGAACGCATCAAGGGCGCCACCGTCAACGTCCTCAACGACTACTTCCCGGAGAAGGCCGAGGAACTCGCGGCGACGATTCCGGGCTGCCGGGTGATCAACGATCCGCTCGACGCGATCGCCGATCCCGATGTCGACGCCGTCATCCTCGCCACCCCCGGTCCCACCCACGAGAAGCAGTTGCTGGCGTGCCTCGAGGCCCGCAAGCCGGTGATGTGCGAGAAGCCGCTGACCACCGATGTGGCCACCTCCCTGGAGGTCGTCAAGCGGGAAGCGGAGTTGGGGCGCAAGCTGATCCAGGTCGGGTTCATGCGGCGCTTCGATCACGAATACGAGCAGCTGAAGTCGCTCATCGACGACGGCACCTTCGGGCAGCTGCTGGTGGCGCATTGCGTGCACCGCAACCCGATGGTCCCACCGGGTTTCGACTCGGCGATGATCGTCAAGGATTCGATCGTCCACGAGGTCGACGTCACCCGGTTCCTGTTCGACGAGGAGATCGTCTCGGTGCAGATCATCGCGCCGGGTTCCAATCCGCAGGCGCCCGAGGGCCTCAAGGACCCGCAGATCGCGATCTTCCGTACCGCGTCGGGTCGCCACATCGACGTCGAGTGCTTCGTCACCACCGGTGTCGCCTACGAGGTGCGCACCGAGGTCGTCGGTGAATTCGGTTCTGCCTTCATCGGTCTCGACCAGGGCGGCGTGGTGCGCAAGCAGCGCAACCCCGTGCAGTCCAGTGCCGGAGGAAGGAAGGTTGCGGGGATCTGGGGCGGCGATATCACGCCGTCGTTCGTGGAGCGCTTCGGCGCCGCCTACGATGCCGAGATCCAGCGGTGGGTCAACGCCGTCAAGGCCGGCATCAACGTCGACGGCCCCGGTGCGTGGGACGGTTATGCCGCGGCCGCGGTGTGCGCGGCGGGTGTCAAGGCTCTCGAGACCGGCGAGATCGTCACCGTCGACATGGTCGACCGCGCATCGATTGCGGGGGCCTGATCCATGAAGGTCGCCCTCGATCCCACGCCGTTCCATCATTCCCATTCGCTGCTCGAATTGCCGGGCGTGGTTGCCGATCTCGGGTACGAGTACCTGCAGCTGACCCCGCACGTCGACATGATCCCGTTCTTCAATCATCCCAAGGCCGACGACGATCTCGTCGCGAGGTTTCGCCGGGCGTGCAAGGACGCCGGCGTCGGAATCGCTTCGGTGCTACCGGTATTGCGGTGGTCCGGGCCCGACGAGGACGCCCGCGAGGCGGCCGTGCGCTACTGGAAACGCGCCATCCAGATCACCGTCGATCTGGGCGTGAACGTGATGAACACCGAGTTCTCCGGTCGTCCGGAGAAGCCGGAGGAGTCCGAGCGGGCCTTCTACCGGTCGATGGAGGAACTCGTGCCGATCATCGAACGTGAGGGCATCGACGTCCGGATCGATCCGCACCCAGATGATTTCGTGGAGGACGGGTTGGCCGCGATCCGCATGATCCGCGGGATCAACTCGAAGAACTTCGGTTTGGTCTACGTCGCCTGCCACAGCTTCCACATGGGCGGCAACATGCGGGAGATCATGACGACCGCCGGTGACATGCTTCGCCTGGTGCACGTGGCCGACACCATGGATCATCATGCCTCACACGGGCTTCGCTACATCACCAACCCGCCCGGTAACGCCGTACGCGTGCACCAGCACCTCAAGATCGGCGACGGCGACGTCAATTGGGACGAGTTCTTCGGCACACTCGGCGAGATCGGCTTCTACGACCGCGACGACTCGGTCATGGTGTCGAGTGTGTTCGCCGAGAACGAGAACGCCGACGAGGTGTCCCGCTACCAGCTCGCCACGATGAACGACTACGTCGCCAAATTCCGTCCCTGACCCCGTTCACCGACATACCCCGCTCACTGCCCACACACCAAGTCCCCCACTGATTTCGGCGTCGCGTGACAGCACGCGACGCAGAACAGGAGTACCTCCATGTCCACCACCGTCTCCCACTGGGCCAACAACAAGCCCTACCCGGGTACCTCGAATGCCACTGCGCCGGTGACGAATCCGGCGACCGGTCAGGTCACCGGGCAGGTCGCGTTGGCCAATGTCGCCGACGCCCGCGCGGTGATCGACGCCGCCGCGGCGGCGTTCCCCGCCTGGCGTGACACCTCGCTGGCCAAGCGCACCTCGATCCTGTTCCGCTTCCGGGAACTGCTCAACGAGCGCAAGGGCGAGCTGGCTCAGATCATCACCGCCGAACACGGCAAAGTCCTCTCCGACGCCCTCGGCGAGATCTCCCGCGGCCAGGAAGTCGTCGAATTCGCCTGCGGCATCCCGCACCTGCTCAAGGGCGGATTCACCGAAAACGCCTCCACCAAGGTCGACGTCTTCAACATCCGCCAACCCCTCGGACCCATCGGCATCATCTCCCCCTTCAACTTCCCCGCAATGGTCCCCATGTGGTTCTTCCCCATCGCCATCGCCGCCGGCAACACCGTGGTCCTCAAACCCTCCGAAAAAGACCCCACCGCCTCGATCTGGCTGGCCGAACTCTGGAAAGAAGCCGGACTGCCCGACGGCGTGTTCAACGTCCTACAAGGCGACAAGACCGCCGTCGACGAACTCCTCACCAACCCGTCGATCAAATCCATCAGCTTCGTCGGCTCCACCCCGATCGCCCAATACGTCTACGCCACCGGCACCGCCGCGGGTAAACGCGTCCAAGCCCTCGGCGGCGCGAAGAACCACGCCATCATTCTCCCGGATGCCGACCTCGATCTCGCCGCCGACGCCATGGTCAACGCCGGCTTCGGCTCCGCAGGCGAACGCTGCATGGCCATCTCGGTCGCCGTCGCCGTCGGCGACATCGCCGACGAACTGGTCGCCAAGATCACCGAACGCGCCCGAACCATCACCACCGGTGACGGCACCAAGAACTCCGACATGGGACCGCTGGTCACCGCCGCCCACCGCGACAAGGTCGCCTCCTACGTCGACGCCGGCGAACAAGCCGGCGCGACCGTCGTTCTCGATGGCCGTGGTGTCGACGCGGACGGTGGGGCCGATGGATTCTGGTTGGGGCCCACCCTGTTCGACAACGTCACCCCCGACATGAGCATCTACACCGACGAAATCTTCGGACCCGTCCTGTCGGTCGTGCGCGTCGACTCCTACGACCAAGCCCTCGAGCTGATCAACTCCAACCCCTACGGCAACGGCACCGCCATCTTCACCAACGACGGCGGCGCCGCCCGACGCTTCCAGAACGAAGTCGAAGTCGGCATGGTCGGCATCAACGTCCCCATCCCCGTCCCCATGGCCTACTACAGCTTCGGCGGCTGGAAAGCCTCCCTCTTCGGAGACACCCACGCCCACGGCACCGAAGGCATCCACTTCTTCACCCGCGCCAAAGCCATCACCAGCCGCTGGCTCGACCCCAACGGTCGAGAACTTCGGCCCGCTCGCTCCGCTCCCGGCGCCGCCGGCGGACTCAACCTCGGCTTCCCCCAGAACGCCTGAGATCACCTCCCCGGAGGATCACGCCTGTGCGATGAGTCGGCGTACGGCGGCTACCTGAGTCGACGCATCCACACCCGGGAATCCCGCTCGCGGCACGCCCCCGCTGCGAGCGGGATTCTCTGTGTGGTGGTCCGGAACCAGCATCACGGCAAGCGGTCTCGAGGCTCGGCGCATGCGCCTCACACCTCGACCATCGGAAGGGGACACCACCCCGATCGAGGGGACCGCCCCTCACCTTTCCCGATCGGAACAACGCGTCACCTTTCCCCGATGGTCGAGGTGCCGAGGAGCGCCAGCGACGAGGCCTCGAGACCCCCGCTGCGAGCGGGATTCTCTGTGTGGTGGTCCGGAACCAGCACCACGGCAAGCGGTCTCGAGGCTCGGCGCACGCGCCTCGCACCTCGACCACCGGTCCGGTTGGGGGCGACCATCCGGGGGGCTCAGCGACCACCCGGCACTACCGCTGCTCGCGGGGTGGAGCCGTCGTGCCGCGCACTTTCAGCGAGGGCTCGAGCACGACGTCGTCGCCGCCGTCGGACTGGTCGGTGAGCATTGCGACGGCGAGATCGACTGCGGTGGTGGCCATTCCCATTGCGTCCTGGTGGATCGTGGTCAGATCGATCCGGGGGTTGTCGGACAGCAGGCTGTCGTCGTAGCCGACGAGCGAGATGTCGCCGGGGACGTCGACACCGGCTCGGGTGAACACGTCGAGCAGCCCGAGGGCACAGCGGTCGTTGCCGGCGAGGATGGCTGTCGGTAGCCTGCTGCGCTCCAGGAGTTCTCGTGCTGCGCGCGCACCCGCGTCCTCGCTGTGCGCACCGGCCACGATCGCGATGTGCCCAGAGCGCCCGTGCCGTTGCATCGCCGTGCGGTAGCCGAGAGTTCGGTCGCCGGCCCCCGGCCCGTCACCGCCGTCGACGTGCAGGATGTCCCGGTGCCCCAGTCCCACAAGATAATCCACGGCCTGCGCCATACCGAGATGGTCGTCGGTGCGTACTGTGGCGACCCCACCCGAGCCCAGAACGTCCTCGGCCAGGGACCGGCCCACCACCACCATCGGCGCGCGTGCGGCCACCGGGAGCAACTCGGCGCCGTCGGTGTGCGGCCCCAGCACGATCAGGGCACCGCAGCGGTGATCGATCAGCCGCTCGAGCGAGGACACCTCCGAGCGCTCCGGCAGGTTCGCCGTCAACAACACGTCGTGGTTCAGCGCCTCGGCCGCCGGATACATGTGGGTGACGAGCTCGGACTGGAACAACTGCGACATGTCGACCAGCACGCCGAGAGTGCGGCTCCGACCCCGGGCGAGCATCCGGGCGACCGAGTCGGGACGGTAACCCAACTCCTCGGCGACGGCGAGCACGCGCTGCTGCGTCTCCTCCCCCGCACCAGGCTTGCCGGCCAGGATGAACGAGACCAAAGTGCGCGACACGCCGGCGCGTTCGGCCACGTCGGCCATGGTCGGTCGCCGACGCCGGGACCCTGCAGTGGTCGTCATGACTAACCCCGTTTCCGAGTGACGCTTGACACAATCGCTTTGTCAGGACATAGTACTACTCACACGCGTTAGTAACGCGCGTTAGTTCCCCAGGAAATCGAGGTTTCCATGTCTACGACGACATCAGCCGCTTCCAACAGGCGGTTTCTCACCAAGCTCACCGTCATCGCCACTCTCGGCGGACTGCTCTTCGGCTACGACACCGGAGTGATCTCCGGTGCGCTGCTCTACATGAAAGACGATCTCCACCTCTCGGCCTTCGGCGAAGCCACCGTCGTCAGCGCCCTACTCTTCCCCGGCGCCGCCTTCGGCGCACTGTTCGGCGGCCGCGTGGCCGACCGGCTCGGGCGCAAGCGCACGCTGCTGCTGTGGCGGCCTGGTCTTCCTGGTCGGCGCCGTCGGCTGCGCCCTCGCCCCGAATGTGGCGATCATGGTCATCGCCCGCATCATCCTCGGCCTCGGCGTCGGCGCCGCGGCGGTCACCTGCCCCCTCTATCTGGCCGAGATGGCGCCCGCCGAGCGTCGTGGCCGGATGGTCACCATCAACGAGCTGATGATCGTCACCGGTCAGATGTTGGCCTTCGCCATGAACGCGCTGCTCGACCACATCGTCACCGACCCGCACGTGTGGCGCGTCATGCTCGCCGTCGCCGCGGTGCCCGCGGTCGCACTGTTGCTGGGCATGCTCGCCCTGCCCGACTCGCCGCGCTGGTACGCCCTCAAGGGCCGCCTCGATGAGTCACGAAACGTCCTGGGCCGCAGCCGTACACCCGACGAGGCCGACGCCGAGTACGCGACCATCGTCGATCACATCACGCACATGCGCGGTGGCCGCACCCCGCTGTCGGTGGTGCGCGACGTGCCGTGGATTCGACGGATCGTGCTGATCGGTTGCGGGCTGGCCATCATCCAGCAGGCAACCGGCATCAACACCGTGAACTACTACGCACCGACGATCCTCGAGCAGAGCGGACTGGGCGTCAGCGCCGCACTCATCGCGACCATCGCGGTCGGCGTCACCTCGGTGGTCACCACCATCATCGGCATCATCCTGCTGGGCTACATCGGCCGCCGCACCATGCTGCTGATCGGCTTCTCGGGCGTCGCGATCACCCAGGCCGCCCTCGCCCTGGCATTCCTGCTGCCGCAGACGACCTCACGCAGCTACATCATCCTCGCGTGCATGGTGGCCTTCGTCGCCTTCGTGCAGATGTTCATCGGCACCTGCGTGTGGCTGCTGCTCTCGGAGATCTTCCCGCTCAGCGTCCGCGGCTTCGCGATGGGCATCGCGGTCTTCGTCCTCTGGTGCACCAACGCGCTGATCTCGTTCCTGTTCCCGGTGCTCAACTCGGCACTCGGCTCGACCGGAACCTTCGGACTGTTCGTCTTGGTCAATCTCGCCTCGCTGGCCTTCGTGTACCGATCGGTGCCGGAGACCAAGGGCATCACCCTCGAAGGCCTCGAGGAGCACCTCGAAGCCCATCACGACAGCCGCAGCCCGGCCGCGGTGACCGCAGCAGCCTGACCGCAGGCACGGCACGACAACCGAACACCGACGAACCCCGTGGGCGAGACCATTCGGTCTCGCCCACGGGGTTCGGTCGTCAGAGATGCAGGGTCGTCAGAGATGCAGGGTCGTCAGAGGTGTACGAGGACCCCTTCGTCGGCGCTGCGTCGTGCGGCGTCGAGCACCTCGAGCACCGCAATTCCCTCCGACGCCGGGACAGGCTGGGGCGCACCGTGATCCACCGCTGCGGCGAATCGCCGATAGTACTCGTCGGCACGCCCCTGCGCCGACGGGACCGTCCGGGCGCCGTCGGCGGTGTGCAGCGTCCCGAGCCGGTCGGGACGTTCGAATCCCCACCCCGCCGGATCGTCGGCCGGCCGCTTGCCCGCGAGGATCTGCTCGGTCTGCGCGTCGGTGCCGTCGCTGAGGTATGCGCCACGCGAACCGTAGAGCCGCCACTGTCGCGACACGACGTGGTTGAGCTTGCTCGAGGTCACCGTGGAGAAGGCGCCGCTGCGGTGGGTCATCGCCACGCTGAATCCACAGTCGGTCCGACCGGCCGGCAGATCCACCCGGTCGAGGTGGGCGTACACCGACTCGACCGGTCCCAGCAGGGTGAGCATCTGATCGACGAGGTGTGCGCCGATGTCGCGCAACAGTCCACCCGTGGGGCCTGCGTCGAGTCCGGCGGCCTCGTCGAGGTCGTAGCGCGACTCGACCCGCCAGAGGTCACCGAGTTCGGGCAGCACACCGGTGACGGTCGCGAAATCGGCGTCGAAGCGGCGATTGTGAAACACACTCAGCAGCACACCGGCTCTCGCCGCCGCCCGCTCCAGTTCCCGACCGCCGTCGGCATCCGGCGCGAAGGGCTTGTCGGCCACCACGTGCACGCCCCGCGACACCGCCTCGAGCACCAGGTCACGGCGCGTCTGCGGCGGCGTGGTGATGGTCACCGCGTCCACGCCGGCATCGAGCAGATCGCCGAGTGAGTCGAAGACCGCAACTCCCGGGAGGTCCGTTGCCACCTCGCGACGGCGGTCGTGGTTGCCGGTGACCACCCCGGCCAGCTCGATCTCCGGCACCGCCTGGATATAGGGCGCATGGAAGATCCGTCCACCCGCGCCGTAACCGACCAATCCCAGTCTCACCATCGTCTCCACTTCATTTGTCCGGACATTGGTACAAATGTAGAGTCAGGCGGTCCGCGTCGTCACCTCCCGGACGATGTCGAGGACCGCCCGGGCGGCCGTCGACGGCGAGCGCACCGAGGAGTGCGCGATCGAGACAACCCAGTCGAGATCACGGTCGGTGCAGGGCACCCCCACCGCTCCGGCGTGGTCGTGGGCGACGCTCCAGGGCACCAATGTCACCCCGAAATCGTTGAGCGCCAACCGGATACCGAACTCTTGATCGGCCACCTCGATCACCGATCGGCGATGCGGGAGCCACTTGTCGGTCACCGCGCGGGTGCCCCAGCCGGGCGGGTAGTCGATGGTGCGTTCGGCGGCGAGATCCGCGGCCGCGAAGCCGCCGGCCCGAACCAGCCGGTGGTCGGGGTGGGCCACGAGCACCAGAGGCTCTCGGGCCAGCCGGTACACGGTGATGCCGGGGATCTCCTGATCCGGACCGCCGAGCAGTGCCAGATCCAGCGTTCCGTCGCGCAGCCCGCGGATGTTGCCCTGACTGCCCTGCGGATTCTGCCTCATCGCGATCGCGACACCCGGATGCCGCCGATGCACCGCCCCGAACGCCTCCGCGAGATCGATGGTGACGATGTTGACCAAGGCACCCACCGCGACATCACCGCGGATGTCCCCGCGCAGCGCCGCGAGGGCGTCGACGATCTCGGCGCGCGCCCGGACCGCGGCTCGAGCGGGTTCGACGACGGCGCGCCCGGCCTCGGTGAGCACCAGCGTGGTCGGGGTGCGATCGAAGAGTTGCGCGCCGACCTCGCGCTCGAGTTTGGCCACCGACGTCGACACCGCCGACTGCACGACCTGCATCGACCGTGCCGCAGCGGTGAAGGTGCCATGCTCACAGCACGCGAGGAAGTAGTCGAGTTGCCGCAGTTCCATCGTGATCGCCCTCTCACTCCCCCGCCGACCTGGCCATCATCTTCCATGTAGATGTGGCCATCAGAATCTATCGCTTTTCTTCACGGCGACCGCGCCGCACCATGGACACATGGCTTCGACGACCTCCTCCCCGACCACCCGACTCAGCCGGGTGATCGTGCTGTTGTTCGCGGTGACCGCGGGGTCCTCGGCGGGCTGTCTCTACTACCTGCAGCCCCTGCTGCACGAGGTCGGCGGCGACCTCCACGTCTCGACGACGGCCGCGGGCCTGATCATCTCGGTGACCCAGGTCGGCTATCTGATCGGTCTGGCTCTGGTCGTACCACTGGGCGACTTCCTGGACCGCCGACGGCTCGTCGGCGGGCTGCTGGTCGTGTCGTGCATCGGTTTGGCGATCGCCGCGGCGGCACCCACCTACGCGGTCCTGATGATCATGGTGTTCGCGGTCGGGGTGTCGGCGTCGGCGGCGCAGGTGGTCGTGCCGTGGGCCGCGGCGGTGGCCGGGCCGAGTGAACGCGGCGCCGTCGTCGGCACGGTGATGAGCGGATTGCTCGTCGGCATCCTGTTCTCGCGCGTCCTGTCGGGTCTCATCGCGCAGGCGGGCGGCTGGCGCACCGTGCTCGTCGTCGCCGCGGTCATGCAGGTGATGATGGCCGCGGCCGTGTGGTGGCGGGCGCCGCACACCGCGGTCGAGCGCTCGAACAGCACCTCGTATCCGCGTGTGCTGGCCTCGATCGCGACGCTGATCCGCACGGAGAACGTCCTGCGTCACCGCATGGTGCTCGGCGGGCTGAACATGGCCGCCTTCTCCGCGATGTGGACGGCGATCGCGTTCCTGCTCGCCGGAGCGCACGGCTCGTCGTATCACTTCTCCGACGCCGAGATCGGGCTGTTCGGTCTGGCCGGGGTGGCCGGCGCACTGGCCGCCCCGCGGGTCGGCAGACTCGCCGACCGCGGCTATCTGCGCCACACCCAGTACGGCGTGTGGGTCGTCCAGCTTCTCAGCTGGGGGCTGCTGTGGGCGGGTGCGCATCAGGTGTTGGTGCTGATCCTGGCGCTGCTCGTCTTCGATTTCGGCGTGCAGGGCGTGCAGATCGCCAACCAGGCCGCGGTGTACTCGCTCGACGGCGAGGCACGCTCTCGGCTGACGACCGCCTACATGGTGGCCTACTTCGCCGGTGGCGTCGCGGGTTCGGCGTTCGGCGGGTGGGCGTATCAGATCGGCGGCTGGAACCTGGTGTGCGCTGCGGGTGCGGCCACCGCAGTACTCGGCATCGCGCTGTGGGCGGCGTTCGCGATCGGTGAGCGCGAGCACTCGGTGCAAGGAGTCGCCGCGCAGCAACGGCTGCGCGGCGAAGTCCAGGCGGTCTAGGGCGTGTCTCCCGATTCCTCTGCGATGGATTTGCGAGGTCGATGGTTTCCTGGCAAGGCGGAGGAGGCGCCGTCCTGAGGTGCGAGGCACGAGCCTCGAAGGGGAGCGATAGCGGAGCTATCGTGACCGACGACAACGCCGCCAGGGGACCATCGAGCCGCAAAGACGCGCAAAGGGAATTGGGAGATATGCCCTAAGTCCGACTCAGCGCGCGCGACGGCGCAACCGCCGCCTGCGCCGGGCCTCGGCGATGGCCGAGCGCAGACCGAGCGCCTTGTCGATGCCCGCGAAGCGCCGTTCCGACGCCGTCTCGGGTGCATCGTCGGCGGTGTCGCGCAGGAACCGGTCCGGCAACGCGAGTTTGTTGATGGTGCGCAGCGTCTTGCCGTATTGCACCCACAGCGAGCCGGTCGTGTAGGGCAGATCGTATTTCTCACACAGTTCACGCACGCGCACCGAGATGTCGGCGAGCCGATTGCTCGGCAGATCGGGATAAAGATGGTGCTCGATCTGGTAGCAGAGGTTCCCCGACATGAACGCCATGGCCGGGCCTGCGTGAAAGTTGGCGCTGCCCAACATCTGTCGCAGATACCACTGACCCTGGGTCTCGTCCTCGAGGGTGTCGACGGTGAACTTCTCCGCGCCGTCCGGGAAATGACCGCAGAAGATGACCACGTACGCCCACAGGTTGCGGATCAGATTCGCCGTCAGATTCGCGGTCAGGGTGTGCCGGAAATTCGGGCCGGTCAGCGCCGGGAACAACACATAGTCCTTGGCGACCTGCTTGCCGATCTTGCGACCGAATTCCTTCATCTGCGGGATCGCGACCTCTTTGGGCTTCTCGCCCTGAATGACCTCTTTGAGCGCGAGGTCGTGCAGGCCGATGCCCCATTCGAAGGTGGCCGCCAGGATGACGTTGAACAGCGGCTGCAGCGCGCGTCGCGGTTCCCAGGGCTCGTCGCGGGTGACCCGCAGGATCTTGTAGCCGACGTCGTGATCCATGCCGACGACGTTGGTGTACTTGTGATGGATGTAGTTGTGGGAGTGCTTCCAGTGCGGCGACGCGCACACCATGTCCCATTCCCACGTCGTCGAGTGGACCTCGGGATCGTTCATCCAATCCCACTGCCCGTGCATCACGTTGTGCCCGAGCTCCATGTTCTCGATGATCTTGGCCACTGCGAGCGCGCCGGTGCCCAGCAGCCACAACGACCGCCGATGGCTGCCGAGCAGCGCGAGACGCCCGGCGACCTCGAGGACCCGGTGTGCGAGGATAGTGCGCCGCAGGTAGGTGACGTCGCGCACCCCGCGGTCGGCCTCGATCTCGCGACGCAGCGCGTCGAGTTCGGCCCCGAGCGCCTCGACGTCGGCGTCGGTCAGGTGTGCGTACTCATTGATGTCGGTGATTGCCATCGGTGTCTATTATGCGCTTGCGGCGCCGAGACGGGGAGCCCGCCTCATGCCGCGCGACGCTCCACCACCTGGGACGATCGTCCCACTCGGGTCCGCCGACGCTCGCGCAGGGACTTGATCGCCGAGCGCAGTCCGCGGCGCCGCCCGGTCAACGGGTCGACGGTCGCATGCAATCTGGTGCCCTCGGGCAGACCTTGCTTGAAACGACGTTCGGACGCGGTCTCGGGTGCGTCGTCGGCGGTGGCCGAGAGGTATTTGTTCGGCAGCGACAGCTTGGCGATGGTGCGCCACGACTTCGCGTACTGCAGCGGGAACGAGCCGGTGGTGTAGGGCAGGTCGTACTTCTCGCACAGCGCGCGCACCCGCACCGCGATCTCGGCGAGCCGATTGCTCGGCAGATCGGGGAAGATGTGGTGCTCGATCTGATAGGAGAGGTTGCCGCTCATGAATGCCAGCACCGGTCCGCACCGGAAGTTGGCGCTGCCCAACATCTGTCGCAGATACCACTCGGCCTGCGTCTCGGAGTCGACGTCCTGCTTGGTGAACTTCTCGGCGCCGTCCGGGAAGTGCCCGCAGAAGATGACGGCGTTGGTCCACAGGTTGCGGATGACGTTGGCCATCGCGTCGGCGGTCGCCGCCTTGCGGAAAGCCGTTGCGGCATCCCGCTTGTCGCCACCCAACACCACCGCTGCGGCGGCGACCAGGGTCGGCTGCACGGCATAGTCCTTGGCGAGCTGCCTGCCCACCTTGCGGCCCACGTCGGCCAGATCCCGGCGGAACTGTTCCTTGGCCTCGGGGGTGCGGCGCTTCTTGCCGAGCTCGAGATGCTGTGCGGCAACGCCGTATTCGAACAACAGTGCGAGCAGCGTGTTGTACACCAGGTTGCCCAGGTAGAACGGCCGCCACCGCTGATCGCGCGTCACGCGCAGCAGCCCATAGCCCACGTCGTCATCCATGCCGAGCACGTTGGTGTACTTGTGATGGATGTAGTTGTGGGTGTGCTTCCAATGCGCCGAGGGGTCGGTGTTGTCCCACTCCCACGTGGTCGAGTGCACCTCGGGATCGTTCATCCAATCCCACTGCCCGTGCATCACGTTGTGCCCGAGCTCCATGTTCTCCACGATCTTGGCGACGCCGAGGGTGGCTGCACCCGCCCACCACAGCCCGCGATTGCGCGAGCCGGCGATCATCGTCCGACCGGCGAGCTCGAGTCCGCGTTGGAAGCGGATCGTGTTGCGGATGTAGCGGGCGTCACGCTCTCCGCGTGCCGCCTCGATGTCGGCCCGGATGGCATCGAGTTCGGCGCCGAGGGCCTCGACGTCGGACTCGGACAGGTGGGCGTATTCGGGGATGTCGGTGATCGCCATGGGTTCCTCTCACCTCACGCCGCGGCCGGGACAATCCGCTCCGGCCTACGGCTACGTTTCCGTAACTTACGATAGCGTAGGTTACTGGGCGCGAGCTGTCCAGCCTTGGTGAAACAGACATCGGTGCGACCTCGGTCGGGACCGCTCAGAGTGTGCAGTTCTCCCGCAGGAGCTCGTACCCGACGAGATCCTCGATGTGGCCGTCGGAACTCGCGGCCAGGGGCTGGGTGCCGAACTCGGTGAAACCGGCGTTGCGGGCGAGCGCCCTACTGCCCTCGTTGGAGGCGGCGGCGAACATCGTCAGCCGCCGGATGTCGAGGACATCGAAGATGTGGCGCACCGCCGCCGGGAATGCTTCTCCCAGAACACCTTTGCCGCGCGACGCCGGATGCGTGTAGAAGCCGATCTCGGCGCCGGTGACGTCGTCGATCGCGAAGATCGAGATGTCGCCCATGTATTCGTCGGTCTCCTGATCGGCGACCGCCCAGGTGCAGGTGTTCCCGCAAGCAGCGGTCCACCACTTACGGGTGCGTTCGAGTGCCGCATGTTCGACCGACAGCGGATCGGGGCGCTCGAAGAGGTATTTGCGCGAGATCGGGTCGTCGAGGGTCTCGCGGATCCGCTCGTCATCCTTCTCGGCCAGCGGGCGCAACCGGAATCGTTCGGTGTCGAAGGTGGTGGCATGCCACCGCGATTTCGGTGCGAAGTCGTCGCCGGCATGCCACTTCGCACACCACGCGTCGACAACGCGGCTGTTCATCTCGAGCCAGTCCGGCAGGCGCGCGAGCAGGGTGAACCCGGCGGCGTGGGCGACCCGAAGGCTCGCCAGATTGCCCTCGGCGGCGTGGAACCGCACGACCTCCACGTCGCGTTCGGCGGCCGCATACGTCATCGCGAGCACCACCGCGCGACGCGCGAGACCCGCTCCCCGGGCATCGGGGTGCAGGACGAATCCGACCTCGACGATCCGCCCGGCGCCCTGCAGTTCGACGCTGCCGACGAATCGGCCCTCGTGCTCGATCGCCCAGGTCATGGAGTCGCCGTCGTCCCAACCTCGCAGGGCCCCGTCGATGAATCGCTCGGCGTCGGAACGGCCGTAGGGCGAGGGCATGCGCGCCCAGCGCATGGTCAGCGGGTCGGTGGCATAACCGACCACGCGATCGATGTCGTCGCCCCGGTGTGCCCGCAGGGTGACCACCCCGTCGGAGCAGACCGGAACCTCGGTCGTTTCGGACAGTCGGGACACTTCGGCTCGCACGCGGATCTCCTCCGTGGTCGACAGCAGCCGTGTTCGAGCCTAACGGGTCTGCGGCGACGGGGCGATGTTTGCACCCGATCGATCGGGTCCGGGCACGGCGGCGGGGCGTCGCAGCGCGCTGTCAGACGTCGAGGGTGCAGTCCCCCGCCGCCGCGCTGACGCAGGTCTGGATGCGTTCACCCTCGACATGTTCGACGCCCGACCGCAGGTCGCGAACGCATCCGCGGTCGAGCATCACCACACAGCTCTGACAGATACCCATGCGGCACCCGAACGGCATCAGGACACCCGCCGACTCCCCCGCCTCGAGCAGAGTGGTGGCGCCGTCGACGTCCTGCGTGCGCCCGGAACGGCCGAACGTCACCGTCCCGCCCACCGCGCCCACCACGCCACGCTCGAGGGCGAACCGCTCGATGTGCAGTAGATCGGCATGACCGTCGGCGAACACACCGGAGACCATGTCGAGGAAGGCGCCCGGTCCGCACGCCCACGTCTGCCGCTGCGTCCAATCCGGGCACAGTGCGGTCAGCGAGTCCGGGGTCACCTTGCCGTCGGTCCGGGTGTATTGGATGTGCAGATCGATGACGCCGTCGGCGTGCAAGCGGGCCAGTTCGTCGCCGAAGAGCAGATCCGCGGGCGTCGGGGTGGAATGGATGAGCCGGATGTCGGTGCGCTGGTGGCGGTGAGCCATGGTGCGCAGCATCGAGATGATCGGCGTGATGCCACTGCCGGCCGTGACGAACAAGATCTTGTCCGGAAGTGGTTGCGGGAGCACGAATTCACCTTGCGGTGCGGCCAACCGCACGACGGTGCCCGGCGTCAGGCCGTTGACCAGATGCGAGGACAGGAAGCCCTCCGGCATCGCCTTGACGGTGATGGCGATGGTCCCCTCGTCGCGCGTCGTGTCGGGGACGGAGGTCAGCGAGTAGGAGCGCCAGGTCCACCGACCGTCGACGAGCACGCCGATGCCGATGTACTGACCGGGCACGTAGTCGAAGGAGAATCCCCACCCCGGGCGGATCCGAATGGTCGCCGAGTCCTCGGTCTCGGCGGTCACCGACACGATCTTGCCGCGCAGTTCGCGCGCCGACCACAGCGGATTGGCCAGATGCAGATAGTCGTCGGGCAGCAGCGGGGTGGTCACCCGGGCAACAGCAGCCCGAATCCACTGCCCGCCCCTGGTCCGGGCGGCGATCCCCGACACCGGTTCCTCGAATCGCTCCCGGATGTCCCGAATGCTGATTCCCCCAGCCCTGATCTTCATGGCGCCCATCCTCGAACTCGTCGATCCGCTCACCGGACCACCGTAACCTACGGGAGCGTAGGTTAGCGTGTCGGCGACCGACCGTCAGCGGTTGTCGCCGGGGCGGTGTGGCGTCTCAGAGCAGTTCGAGGAGGAACGGCAGCTCTTGGGTGGCATACCACCCCAGGTCGTGATCCTCGACGTCGCCGACGGCCAGTTCGGCGTCCTCGTCACCGAGGTCGGCGGCGTCGATGACGACCACGGCGTTGCGCACCGCGGCCTCGGCGTCGGCCCCGTCGACGTGCACCGAGGCGACGGCCGAGCGCGGGATCGGTCCGGCGACACGGACCACGGCGTCGTCGAGTTCGGGATGCAGGGTGGGGTTCTCGACGTCGGCGGCCACG
>NZ_MVPX01000035.1:0-6843 GCF_002043085.1 Gordonia sp. i37
AGGCTCTTCGGGTCAGGCTGCTGCGTCGTCGAGCCGCATGGTCCGCCGATAATAGGACGGAACCGGTCGGCGTTTCGGATCCACGCTGGCGGGTGGGATCAGCCAGGGGTGTCGGTCGAATCCCATGATGATGTCCCATCCGTGGTGGTGCACATCATCATGACAACTGCTGCAGAGTAGACAACCGTTGTCGAGGTCGGTGGGACCACCCTCACTCCAGTGCCGCACGTGGTGTCCTTGGCAGCGTCCGGCATGGGCACCGCATTTGATGCACCCACGATCCCGCACCAACAACGCTTTCCGTTGCCCGGGAGTGAACAGCCGTTCTTTGAGTCCGACGTCGAGGGGTGCGCCGTCGGTGTTGAGGATGATCTTGGTGATGGTGGTGTCACACGACAACATTTTCGCGGTCGCTTCGGTGATGGCACCCATATTCTGCAGGTCCCCGCCGAGTGCCGGGTTGTCGGCCGACCATGTCCACAACAGTCCGTTGGTCGGTTTGGCGGAGAAGGTGGTGTCGGCCAAACCTTGTGCCGCGAGTTCGACGATCGTCTCGAACGGGGCGGCACAGATCTGTTCGGGCGTCCGCGGATCCGGGGACCCATCGGGCTGAGGCTTGGGAGCCGACAAGGTTTCCATCAGGGTGCGGGTTTTCTCCCCGGCGATGATGTCGAGGTTCGCCGAGATCTCCAGCCGGCCGTCGTCGGTGATGCGGTCGGTGTAGGAGTTGATCGTCTTGTCCTCCGCCGCCGGTAGCCCGCCAGGCGTCTCCGCGGCGAGCTCGTTTCCCAACTGTCGTGCGTAGAGGTTGATCTCGGCGGGGGTGAAGCCGGCGAAATAGTGCGACAGCAGTTTCCGCAGAAACTCGCACCGTTGCACGGTGTCCAAAGGTTCGGGGCATCGGGTGTCGATGTGCGCCAATCCGCGGACGATGGCATCGACGTGTTCGGAGGAGATGGACCCGTCGGCGGCGTGCGCCAACAACAGATCGATGTCGCCGGTGGCAGCAATCCGCACGTACCGACCTGCGACGGCAGGTGCGAAACCCATGCTGATCAACAGTTCCCGCAAACGGGTGGTCTTGTGATCGGCGACCCCTAACCGGTCCATCTCGCCGGTGAGGGTGGTGGCGTGGTGATCAACCAGATTCCGCAACAACAGAACTTGCTTCATCGCACCGAAAGCCTGCGGTCCGGTCATCTCCGGATTCCATTGCAAGTCGCTGAGTCGGCTGACGATATCGGCGAAGACCGCCTCAGCGTCAACATCTTTGATGTCAAGAGTTGTGGTGGTGTCGATCATGGGCCCTCCCCAGCGGCTGATCGGTGTGAGGGCTCTACTCTACTCGAACATATGGATTAGTGCAAGGGTGTTCGACAGACTTGTGGAGGGAAAGATGCTTGTGGACAACGGGATTGAGTGCCCGGCCCAACTGAAATCTTATGTCGGTGGGGTGTGATAGGGGCCTGTCGGCATTCGAGTTGCAACGGTTCGACGCTCCGCGGGTCACCCACCGGCGAACCGGGTGCACGCGGAAGTGAGCACTGTGGTGACGGCCGGCTGTGGCAACATGGGAAGTGAGTGGTGCGTGGCCCCATCGATGATGTCAATATGGCAGTGAGGCAGAGAGTTTCGGACAGCGTCGGCGGTCTTGCCGACGTCGTGGACTCTGCTGTTTGCGGCGAGGATCACCGACACCGGTACCGCCAACCCAGCCAGCGTCGCCGACTTCGGTCGACGCGGGACGCGTGGTCGAGTAGAGGGGAAGTGCGCGGCGCCGATCGCTGACAATTCGAGCCACTGATGATCCAACGCGGCACCGCCGGTTTCCCATTCGAGAAACTTCCGCTGTCGAGAGCGACTCGGCCGCAGCAGAATCGGTACCGCGTGGGCGAGGTATTGCATCCGCATTGGTCCGAAACATGAATTGGGGTCGAGCAGCACCAGTCCGCTCACCTGTTCCGGATGTCTGAGTGCAAAGGCCAGGGCGACCATCGCGCCGTAGGAGTGACCGACAAGGATGGGACGGGCTGCATGCAGAGATGTCATCGTCGTTTCGAGCCACTCGAGAACATCGTCGACCGACCGGATGCGGTCTCGTCCAGGGACGGAGAGCCCGGGGTCTCCGATGAAGTCCACGGCGTGACATCGCCGATGCTCGCCCAGCGGTTCGGCGACGGCGAACCATTCCGTCAGTGTCGCACCGGATCCTGGCAGTAGTACAAGATCCTCGCCGTTTCCGCGGCCCCATGACGTCGTGCGAGTCGTGCCGAATCGGGACGGCAGATCGGCGTCGGTGGCATCTGTCGGCCAGCGGCCACGCAGGGCTTGGTAGTGGTCACAGAACTCGCGACCGGCATGGGTTGAGGTGAACGCGTGTGCATCGGCCATATCAATCCTCTCAAAGATCATTTAAGTTGATGATCAAGGTAATTGATTGATGAGGTACTGTCGAGCGGTGGCCCGCGACGAGAACCTCGACGATTCGCGACCGGAGTATCGACTCATCCGTGATCTGCGAGCGTTGACAGTCGAATTGGACCTATTCGGAGCGCAGTTCGCGAAATCCGAGGGACTTCACTCCACGGATCTGCGGGCGTTGATCGTTCTGCTGGAGGCCGAACGCGACGGCGGGGTGGCCACGCCGGCGGTGCTCGGTCGTACCCTTGGCGGACTCAACTCGGCGACAGTGACCGCGATTCTTGATCGGCTCGAACGAGCCGGGATGGTCGTGCGAACACCGGATTGCGACGACCGGCGCCGGATACTCGTCGGGGTGACCGAACATGCGCGAGCGGTCGGTCGCGGCTTCTTCGGACCGCTCATCGTTCCAGCAGTGGAGGCCCTGAAGGACTACGATCAAGCCGAACTGCGGCTCATCGAGCGCTTTCTCGACGATATGACGCGAATCGTCACCGACGTGCGGCAGCGGTGATCGCGGCCCTCAGCCGTTGACCTTGGCGATCACGTTGTCGGCGTACCAGTTCAGGTGATCGAGCTTCTTCTGCAGGGGTTCGGTATCGTTACCGACGATGTAGGGCAACCGGAAGCCGACGATGACATCGGTGATGCCTTTGTCCTCCAGGCGTTTACAGCCGTCGACGGTATAGGCGTCGAGCGAGATGACGTGAATCTCGAAGGGGTCGTTGAGTTTTCCCTCGGCCTTGCGGATGTCGGTGATCTTGTCGAGCAGGACGTCGAGTTCCTCGGGCGGCCCACCGCCGTGCATCCAGCCGTCGCCGCGGACCACCGCTCGGCGCAGCGCTGCATCGGCGTGACCACCGACGAGCAGAGGAATCGGTTCGGTCGGTGCAGGGGCCATCTTGATCTTCGGGATGTCGTAGAACTCGCCGTGGAACTCGAAGTATTCCCCGGAGGTGAGCCCACGGAAGATGTCCATGCATTCGTCCATACGCTTTCCGCGCCTGCGGAAGTCGACCCCCATGAAGTCGTAGTCCTCGGGCCAGGGGCTCGTGCCGACCCCGAGCGCGAGTCGATTGTTCGTCAGGTACGCAACCGAACTTGCCTGCTTGGCGACGAGGGCCGGCGGGCGGACCGGTAGCTTGAGCACGAACGGTGTGAAGCGAATCGTCGAGGTGACCGCCCCCAACGCAGCCGCCTCGATGAAGGTCTCGATGAACGCCTTGCCCTCGAGGAACTCCCGGTTGCCGTCGGGCGTGTACGGATAGGTCGCGTCGGACTCCTCGGGGTAGGCGAGTGAGTCCGGAATCGTGAACCCCGCATATCCCGCTGCCTCGGCGGCTTGCGCGAGCGGCGCGTAGTAGGCCGGATCGGTCATCGCCTCGGCGAAGGTGAAACGCATGCTCTACTCCCGGATAGCCCGTCGTGGTCCGTCTCCACAGTAGAACATGTTCTAGTTTTGTGGGGCAAGGTTCGGGAAGGGCAGCGCTAACGGCGCGAGACAGCTCGATCGGGGTCGACAAACCGGGGTGAATCACCCCTCACTCCGGCCGGACGAACCGCTCCCGTCGGCCGAGCCGCTGCAGGCGCAGCCACTCGGAGAAGCCCTTGACGTCGTGCTGTTGTACCAGGAAGTACCAGCCGAAACGCGCATACTCCTGCGGGAGCAGCTTGCGCATCCCGGGCTGACTCATCAGGTAGCCGCGGTTGCGGTAGGTGAAGAACCGCTTGGTCGGGTTGTCCGGGTACTGGGTGTGCATCCGGCCGCCCATGATCGGCCGGAACTCGTCGGAGCCGTAGGGGTGGAGATAGGCAGTGGTCAAACAGGTTCCGAATGGCAGACCGGACCGCTGCAGCCGGCGATGCATCTCGACCTCGTCACCGCGGAAGAACAGACGCAGGTCCGGGACGCCGACCATGTCCAGCGTTTCGGCACGGAACAGGGCTCCGTTGAACAGCGACGCGATGCCGGGCAACAGATCGTCGCCGCTGTCCTCGCCGTTCTCGAACAGCTCGGAACGCTTACGCCGCCAGGCGATTCCGCGTCGAAGGGGAAAGGCGAGGGTATCCGGATCGTCGATGTTGACGACCACCGGTGACACCTCGGCGAGGTCGTGGCGGGTTGCGCAGCCCAGCAGGATCTCGAGGACCTCGGGCCCCTCGGGTCGGCCGTCGTCGTCGGCGCACCACACCCAGTCGGCGCCGAGGGCCAGTGCGTGCAGCATGCCCAGCGCGAAACCACCCGCCCCACCGAGATTGCGCGCGGACCCCAGATACGTTGTCGGAACAGGCTGAGCGGCAACGAGTTCAGCGACCGCCTGCTCATCGGCGTTGTCGACGACGACGATGTGGTCGACCGGCCGGGTCTGCGAGCCGAGGACCGCGAAGGATGCGGCCAGCAGCTCCGCGCGCCGATGGGTGACGACGACCGCAACGATCTTGTCGCGCATGCTCATTCGGCGGTGTCGGCTTCCTTCTTCAGGCCGTCGAGAACCTCACGCACATGCGATGCCGCCTCGGGTCCCTCATAGGCGTTCACCACGTCCTCGATGCCGCCGTCCATGCGCACCTCGCCGTGATCGATCCACAGGGCGCGATCACACAGCTGGGCGAGGAATTCGTTGGAGTGGCTGGCGAAGACGAGGATGCCCGAGCGCTCCACGAGCGCCTCGAGACGGGTCCGCGCCTTCTTCATGAACTCGGCGTCGACGGCGCCGATGCCCTCGTCGAGGATGAGGATCTCCGGATCGATGCTGGTCACCACGCCGAGGGCGAGTCGCACCCGCATACCGGTGGAGTAGGTGCGCAGCGGCATGTTCAGGTAGTCGCCGAGCTCGGAGAACTCCGCGATCTCGTCGGTCTTCTTGAGCATCTCCTTGCGGGTCAATCCCAAGAACATGCCGCGGATGATGATGTTCTCGTAGCCGGAGATCTCCGGGTCCATGCCGACCCCGAGGTCGAAGACGGGTGCGACGCGGCCGGTCACCTGACAGTGCCCGCGCGTCGGCTCGTAGATCCCTGACAGCAGTCGCAACAACGTCGACTTACCGGCACCGTTGTGCCCGACCAATCCGACGCGATCGCCGTGCTCGAGATGCAGATTGATGTTCTTCAGGGCCTCGACGACGATCACGTTCGACGCATTGGCGCCGATCACGCCGCCGGCCGCGCCGATCACCGATTTCTTCAGCGAGCGCGTCTTGGCGTCGAATATCGGGAAGTCGACACACGCATCCCAGGTGTCCACCCGGACAGTGCTCTTGCTGGTCGCCATGGTTGTCGCCTTATCTCCGCCGGTCACACCCAGTAGGCCACGCGGGCGCGGTAGTTGCGCATCACGGCCAACGCCATCAGCCAGCCGACGATCGTGCAGCCGATCACGACCGCCCAGTGATAGAAGGCCACCGACTCACCGAGCAGCGGACCGCGCGCGATATCGAGGTAGTGATACATCGGGTTGAGTTCGACGAGTTTGAGTCGCTCGGACTTCTCTCCGGTCTGCTTGCCGAGATTCTCGGTGGTCCAGATGATCGGCGTCATGAAGAACACCAGTTGCACCGCCGTGGTCAGCAACTGGCCGATGTCGCGGAAGCGGGTCGAGAGGATGCCGAAGACGATCGACACCCACACGCCGTTGATGACGAACAGCGCGATGGCCGGGATGACCAGCAGGGCAGTCCAATTCAGCGGCTGCGGGAAAATGATCAGGATCGCGATGTAGATGACGATGTTGTGGGCGAAGATGATCAGCTGCCGCCACACCATCCGGTAGACGTGCACGCTCACCGGCGACGGGAGCTGTTTGATCAGTCCTTCGTTCTTCGAGAACACCTCGGCGCCCTCGAGGATCGAGTTCTGGATGAAGTTCCAGAAGATGAACCCGAGCGTCACGTATGGCAGGAACGACTTGATGTCCATGTGGAACAGCTCGCCGTAGAGCAAGCCCATCGCGACCGCGGTGACACCGGTGGCGATGGTGATCCACAGGGGACCGAGCAACGAGCGGCGGTAGCGCTGCTTGATGTCCTGCCACCCGAGGTGCAGCCACAGTTCGCGGGCGTTCAGACCCGCCGACAGGTCGTCGAACGCCCGGCGCATGGACCGCGACGTCGCACCTGTGGGCGGCGGTGGGACCCGCCCCTGCATCACTTCGGCTGACACGAGGCCACAGCATACAAGCGCCGGGACAATCGCCGGCGTCCAGAGGTGCCGATCAGAGGTACTGGCCGGTGCTGCCGTGTCCGCCCGCCGACGGTGTCATCCCCGGGGGCAGCGCACCCTGACGCATCTGCTCGAGTTGAGCGCGAGCGGCCATCTGCTGCGCGAACAGGGCGGTCTGGATGCCGTGGAAGAGCCCCTCGAGCCAGCCGACGAGCTGGGCTTGGGCGATCCGCAGCTCGGCGTCGGACGGGGTGGTGTCGT